>JANWKP010000088.1 GCA_025451315.1 Nitrososphaerales archaeon
AATATTAGAAAGGAAAATATCAAGTACTAAAGTATTATCTTGGTGTGAGAAAAACCTGGCAAGATATGCAATTTTAGTATTGGACATGTTGAATGATTTTATTAAAGGTAGTTTAAAATGCGAGCGGGCGTTAGAGATTATTCCAAATATCCGCACTTTATTGGATTTCGCTAGGAACGCTCAAATTCCTATCTTTTATTGTGTAGATGAACATCTACCCACTGATAGATATGAATTAGACCTATGGGGACCTCATGCAATGAAAGGTACTATAGGACAGCAAATTATTGAGGAGTTGAAACCTCTTAAGAATGATAGCGTTATAACAAAAAGAACCTATAGCGCGTTTGATAGAACTAAGTTAGACAGTGCTTTAACCAGTGCGTATGATGGAAAAGGCGTCGACACAATAATTATTACTGGAGTACATACACATATTTGCGGAAAACATACATCATACGATGCTTTTACAAGGGGATTGAAAATAGTAATAGCAGAGGATGGAGTGCAAGCCTTTTCAGAAGAGGAACACCTGTCTGGCCTTGAATACATTAGAAAAATTTATGGTGCAGATATAATGAAAATAGACAAAATTATTGATCTTCTTGCTGTTAATAAACGATGACTAAAATCAGTATACAAGAGAATACCTATACCAAGTTTTCAATTAGGATCAGGTTACAATTATTCAAACCTCTGCTACTACATAAAGGCGGCAATTAAAACCAAGCTTCACTTTAAATATTGTGTAACAATATTTTGAAATACCTTATTCAAGCTATGGCAGATTTCATCTATTTTAGCAAATCACTTTTTAGCAATATGTGAAATTCATTGTCCGTCAGATCTTTTTTAAGTTTTGAGTATTTTTTTGAATCATTTCCGACTGTTAGTCTTAGGATAGGACAAGTAGTAGTATTTGATTCGTTAGATACCAATTCAATGCCATGGATAATTTCATCTGCAACAATCCGTGGATGAGGCGCTTTACTCATTGCTTTAAAGTAAAATGTCAAGAATTTTTTCATTGTATCGTTGTAAAAAGATAATGGAACATCCTTATTGTTTTCAACAAGTTGGTTAATTCCATCCCCATTTTTGTCAACTTCATACTTATTAGTAGGAACGACTAAATCTTGTACAAATTTCGTATTTATAACTCCTGGTTCAATCAATATCACTTTGATTCGAAAAGGCTCCAATTCGTATGATAAAGCTTCACTCATTCCCTCTACTGCAAATTTTGTAGCAGAATAAGCTGATTGAGAGGGGATTCCTGCTAAGCCCGACATAGAACTAATATTAATTATTATTCCACTTCTTTGTTGCCTCATGGTTGGGAGAACGTTTTGAATGACTCTTATTAGCCCAAATACGTTGGTTTCAAATTGTTTCTTAATTTCATCCATTGTAAAATCTTCCAATGCTCCAAACAAGCCATACCCAGCGTTATTAACTAGGATGTCTATTCGACCATATTCATTTATTATTTTTGTAATTGCTGCATTAATTGAGTTGTCATTATCAACATTCATTTCGAATACTTTTATTGGAATATTTTCTTTTTGTGTAATGCTTTCTATTTCTTTGGACTTTTGTAAATCTCTCATAGTTGCACAAGTTAGAAAACCATTTCGTGCAAGTGCCAAAGAGGTTTCAAGGCCTATGCCTGTTGAGCTTCCAGTCACTAGGGCAACTTTTCTGTATTCATTAGACATAACAAAAATCATGATATGGAACAATACTAAAATGTTTTATTAGCTGTAGAGTTTATTGGTCCTAGCATTTTTAATTCGTCGTCGATTGAGCAGAAGAATAAACTGCCCATATAGCACTACCCGTCATATCATGTGTATATCCCATTCTTGTGAATAGCCCGAATATGGAGTTGTATTCTTTATATCATCTAAGCATACTCAAATAATTCCTTATTTGGTTACTTTAGGAGGTACTTTCGAGGAAACATCACAACTAAAATAATATGGCGAAATTAACTTCAATTATCTTATAAATAGATATATTTTGTAAATCATAAATCAATGGTATAAGTCTGGTGTTGGGGGATTAAGTTCCTTGTACCAATAAGACCTCAATACATTGTTAATTTTCCTATAGTCGACATAAAACAATGACTTGGTGGACATCAATCCGATATTATGTCTTTAGATGCACTCTCAAATATCTAGACGGTACTGGTATAAAAGCAGTGAAATAATATTGAGCTTATATATTCTGACTTAACCATCAAAAAAAGTTAAATAATGATTTAGAAATGGAAACTTCATGGAAAAAATGATGATAATCTTATTGCTTATCATAGTTCTAACTGTAGTATTACCTGTTAACTCCCTGTTTGCAATCAAAGGAAATGAAAGTTTTATAAATCAAGATAAGGTTAATCTGAATGCTAATATTTCTAGTTTAGTATATGACCTGAATTCAAAGCCATTTAATATATCCTATGCGGATTGGACTGAAAAATGGTGGCAATGGACGTATGCAATCCCTTGGAATAAGAATCCATCCTATGATGATACTGGAGAATACTGTGACGAAAATCAACATGGACCAGTGTGGTTTTTGACTCAAGCATTTGAGCATCCAGTTGAACGCACTTGTAACATACCTCAAAATACTGCGTTGTTAATCACATTATTAAATTCCGAATGTTCTTATGCTGAGTTTAATCAGCTAAAAACAGAAAATGAACTAAGAGAATGTGCTAAAAATATGCAAGATTTTGTTACTGGAGGAAATGCATCCCTTAATAATATCATTATCCCCCATGTAGAAAAGTACCGTATTCAAACAGATCTATTTAACTTTACATTGCCTCAAGATAATATCTTAAATTTAACTGCTCACACAACACAATCTGTAGCAGATGGAAACTGGCTTTTTCTAAAGCCACTACCTCCAGGTAAGTATGAGCTGAAGGTAAAAGGAGAAATAGATTCAAAAGTCTCTGCAAATGAAACGGGTGGTAATGAATATAGTGGTCCAATTGGTTGGAATCAAACTACTACATACATTCTAGTGGTTAATTAGTAGATTATTATTATTATTTTATCCTTTTGCGCTCATCAGGCATACTTTTAACATTGATACAACGGGAAATTTAAATTACTGGCAATTGAAATTTTGATAAGGCGACAAAATCAATATCCAATTTGATTTTTCATCAAAAAGCGATGTATTTTAGGGGGAGGAACCTCATTTATTTGTGAAGTAACATTTTGTGTAGTCGTTACTGATTTTCAAATATTAAAGACAGTATAGTTACGATTTTATGGATATGGTTAAGTACACCAGATAGCATCTAGGATTACTTTTATCTATTGTTTTACTCTGATATTAACGTGCAAAATCAGGATTTGTGCCTGCCAGATGTTATAAAGAATTGAATTTTGTAATGTGAATCAACACGATTGCCAACTTCCTTTTTTTTATTGTATAATATCATTTATAAAATCGTCTGGGCAGATTTATCTATGATAAAATATTTTGATTGTCATCAAATGGATATCGTAATTAATTTATGCATATAAAGACTGGATTATCTAGGGAACAAAAAACAATAGTCTTTGCTTCTTGGTTTGGATGGGCCCTTGATGGTTATGATCTAGTCTTAATGTTATTTGTAATATCCTCTGTGAATCAACTTTTTTTTTATGACAATTCGGCAATCAGTCTATTAGCAACCTTCGCTACTTACATCGTAGCCCTAGTTATGCGACCTATTGGAGGCGCCCTATTTGGAAATTTTGGGGATAAGTACGGAAGAAAAAAAACCATGATGGTAACAATAGTTGGATTTTCAATTGTAACTTTTGCTACCGGTTTACTTCCAACTTGGCAAACCGTTGGGGTAATGGCACCGATCCTACTTATTTTTTTGAGATTTGTCCAAGGATTGTTCGCCGGCGGCGAATGGGCAAGTGGATCTGTAATTACCATGGAAATGGTACCAAAGAAGTTGCGAGGATTGCTTTCAGGCTTTGTTCAAAGCGGATATTCATTTGGATTTGTGCTTGCGTCCGTCATGTATCTATTAGTGCTTAATATCTTTCCAAACGACGAATTTGTTGAAATAGGATGGCGAATTCTGTTTTTCACAGGTTTAATTCCTGGATTAGTGGCATTAATAATTAGAGTAAAGATGGTTGAATCAAAAGTATGGTTAGAATCCAAAGAACAAAGAAAGGAGATTCACAAAACCCCATTGAAAAATATTTTATCTGATAGGGTCCAACGAAAACGGATTTTTTTCGCATTAATAATTATGACCGGTCTCATGTATTCTTATTATACATCCATAGGTTTCATGCCTGTATTTTTAGAAAAATTTGTGGAAATTAACAAAAATGATGTTGCAATAATAATGATTGAGGTAACGGTTGCAGCACTATTAGGCACCATATTTACAGGACTCGTTAGTCAATTTATAGGAAGGAAGAAAATAATAACTATTTTTGCGATTGCATCTATAGTACTATCCGTACCATTACTTTATGGTTTATTTATTTCTACAAATATCCACGAAAAATTATTTTTTGCATCCGTATTGATATTCCTATCCGCAACAGCATTTGGTCCTATGCCTGCGTTCTTATCTGAAAGATTTCCAACAGAAATAAGAAATACTGCCTCGGGTCTTGTTTACAATGGCGGCTTGATAATTGGTTCATGGTCTCCGATTATTGCGCTAAGTCTTTTGACTAACACAAAATCTGTTTCACCAAACCTTATTCCACTGGTACTTGCCTTGAATATTTCAATAGGTGCAATAATCCTTATAATAGGATCTAGATTAAATCCAGATACTCGGGATGTGGACCTAAATTAAACCTAATTGACCGTTGTGAGTTTGAGACGTATTAGTACTTTCAAAAGGAAAGGTTTTGCAGAAGGGTTAACTCACTCAGTATAACCTTGATGGAGGAGGAGAGGAGAGAAATAACTGGGATAAATAAATATACAGGATGATATTTTTAAACTATCAATAGAGTGAATAGAAATGTCTGCATACTTTCAGATTTATTAAAAGATACCTCAAGTATCGTGGACAGGAAAGTATTTGCATTAACAAAGATGTTATGTATATCAAAGTCAACAGAATCCTGTAAACACTCATTCTCCCACCAATTCGCGATAAACCAAGATCTTCATGTATAATTTAATAACATATCCAATTTCTTTCAAGGAAATGTCAAAAATACTATTGCCGTGGAACTTGTCTTTATAAATTATCAAATACCCAAATCCACTTTAAAAGGAGTTTTCAATCAATACTATATTATGACACTAAGAACAATATCTATTTTATTTTACCAAAATAAATTATACTGATTTCTGATTTGTCCTTTTACGTTTATTTTAATCAGTAATTTAATGCATCACAATGAATAATAACGTCAAACAAAAACTATATTATATGACAAAACTTATTTCTAATCAGAACTCATCTGCTCCTAATACTATTAATACAGCTATACGCATTCCGACTGA
>JANWKP010000089.1 GCA_025451315.1 Nitrososphaerales archaeon
GGAACTCAAGAGCAGTAATAGCAGCCAAAATCAAGAATTGTCATGTCTTAAATGCAATAATATAAATCCTCAAACGGCAATCTACTGTAATAGGTGTGGAAATAAAACTACCACTGATAACCCCTAAAAGGCATTAGAGGGCTGGTGGTTCAGCTTGGTACGAACGTTCGATTCGCAATCGAGAGATCGCGGGTTCAAATCCCGCCCAGTCCATTGTCCTTATGTCGAAGAGAATTGCCGGTTAAAACTATCTCAAATGTCAGATATTTGCACATGAATTGGTTATGACATGAATAACAATACTAACATGATTTTGTAAATTTTTACTATCAATGTACTAGTACGTGTACTAGTATGATAAGCATGATTATGAAATTCTGTACTAGTACGGTCATTTTATGTACTTTTACATATTGTTATTTAACGGAGAACGCCTTTCAAAATTATAAATCTGAAGATATAGAGAAATATCTTTCATATATCAGCAAGAAGGATGCTATCAAAATAACGAAGGGGATAAAGTCACATCATTTAAAACTACCAGACGTTCAAGCCATTGATTGATTACGACAAGATGAACCTCCTAATCGTTCTATTATCCTCTCAGATATATGGCTAGAAGCCAGATGTTTAACCATCACCGTAAGGGAATTCTAATATAATTTTTTACCTATTGTGATATATGCACCAATATGTTAGAAAAAAATATATAATGTAATATATATTACATAGGTGATAAAAATATGAGCATCAAACCTATAGACAACAATGATAACGACTGGTATAACAGATTTTTTGATTTTAGTAGGAGCATGAGAAGAAGGAGGGGAATGTTGGATTGGCGCCCTAGTATGTTTGGTATGGACCCCTTTAGAGAATTTGATGATATGGAAAGAGAAATGGATAGCATCTTTGGACAATTAAGCGACATTCAAACCAATGCGCCAGAAGAGCTAGTAAGGGAATACCAAACATCCGATGGTGCCAAGGTAAGGGAAGTTGGACCCTTAGTGTATGGTTACTCAATGACTATTGGACCAGATGGTAAACCTAAAGTGAGAGAGTTTGGAAATGTGAGATCACCTAATCAAGTGGGTGTTACGGGGAGCATCGGAGACACTTCAAAATCTTCACAACACTTATCAGCAGAGAGAGAGCCTTTGGTTGACGTAAACACAACCGATAAAGAGGTCAAGGTTGTGCTTGAAATACCCGGTGTGAAAAAAGAGGACATCAAGTTAAGCGTCTATGATGAGGCTGTTGAGGTAACAGCAAACAATCCCCAAAGAAAATACCATAAAATAATAAATCTACCAAATGACGCTAATCCCGAAACCGCCAAGTCAACATACCAAAACGGAATATTGGAGATGACTTTTAGTAAAAAAGAAAATGCAAAAGCAAAGGGAAAAGAGATAAAGATAGAGTAACCATAGTAATAAAAAAGAACTCTTTATTTTTTTAACAACCAAAAGTGAAACAAATGCGGCATGAATAGCAAAGCTCTAATGTAATTTTTTATGGTAAAATGTTTTATCTTTAGACACTATATCGACAGGAAATTAAAATAAAAATGGGGGACGATACTCCTATTGCTATTGATTCTGGCCCCGTCCAAACGATGAAAGAGCATAAACGTCATCATTCGTTCATTTTATAATTAATAATAACTTTATACATCATATTATTACATTTTATCTCGCTCAAGGTCTTTAGAAATGATTAAATATCTCGTTTTTTATAATTTATCCCCATGGATTTGTCATCCTCACCTATTCTAATAGTCGATGACGAACAAGAGCTAGCTACTCTTTATAGACAATATCTTTTAGAACTAGGTATTGATGCAGTATCCTTTACTAATCCTCTATTGGCCTTTGAACAATACAAACAATGTCCTGACAAATACTCTCTAATTCTGACAGACCAGAGAATGCCTGGTATATGTGGAACAGACCTTGCAAATAGAATAAGAGAAATTAACTCGAAGGTCAAAATTGTGTTGATGACTGCTTTTGATATATCAGATATAGAACATGACCAAGCCTATCTGACTGCAAAAATTGATAAATTACTGCAAAAACCAATTAAACTTTCTATGTTAAGAAAAATTATTGAACAGAGTATATTAGCTCCGAGTAGGTACAGCTGATTAAGATGTCAATCAGAGCACTGAATTAACTGCTTACAAATAGTTTATTTAATGAGATGCTAGTCGTACGGCCATATCATGATGCTCTACCACTTTTTGTTTTTGTTCTTCTGATAGTCTGTCAAAATCTTTCTGGTTGTAAAGACAAAGCCCTTTCAGGTTTACATCAAATTGTTCAGGCAAGGAGGATTCATATTCTAAAAGTCCCTCAATCTCCTTCATAATGTAGAAGGCACCCATATCGCCTAAAATAGTTAGCATCCTATTTCCCATATTCTTTGCATGTTTAATCATTTGTTCATTATAAGACCACCATTTAGATTCATCTTTTACTCCATCTACTGTTAGATGAGGTTCACCGGCTAATACATCTCCTACTATTGGTACTTTTTCTTTTTGACCAAGATATTTCTCTAAGGAATCCATAATTACAAGTGTTCTTTCTTGTCTTTCATATTTGTCCACATCTATTGTCCTAGGACCCTTAGACAAATTTTGTCTGACAGAATCTATCGTTTCATAAAAGGGATTGACAAGAACTACTTCATTTTTTTCTTCTATTTGTTTTTGAATATAGTGAGAATAAAATTCTCTCCGGGTTCTTAATTCAGGATATATAATCAAACAGTGTAAACTATGACTTGATTCCGATGATTGGTATACAAAGTTTTCAACCTCTATACTTTTAATCATTTTATTGTCAGTAATGATAAATCACCACTAACTTCATCCTAGAGATCCGTAGACTATATGGAAACAAAGCTTTAATAAGATATTCATTTTTTGTAGTTTTTTTGATTAAATAACGCACAGTATAACAAAAACATGATTTTAAACCATTAGCTTTCCCCTTGATGCTGAATTAAACCATAGTCTTATAAAACTGGAATAGATGTTAGTTGAAGGAGCGATTTCCTGATGCTATTGATTTTGACTCACTTCCAAAGATGCTTAATTTAATTAATTATGACATCTTTGATGAGCAAATATATTTAGAAACTTCGATATATATTGATTTATTCAATAATTTCTTTAACTATTAAAATTGAGATCAATATTTATAAACAACTTTTAAGCACTTATTCTGCATTGAATATCTTGGCAATCGATGATCACTCCGACACTATGGAGGCTCTGTCGGATTATTGTAATACACGGGGGATATGTTGCAAAGTAGTCAAGGATGGTCAACATGGATTGTTTGAAATTCAGAAACGGGAATATGACCTTATACTTCTCGATATATCAATGCCAGAGTATTCAGGGTTTGATATTTTAAGTCAATTGAAAAAACAAGGTGTTCGAGATAAAACTATAGTAGTATTTACTGCCTCGAATTTGAAAATTGACGATTTCAAAGAGTACACGGAAGTCGGGGTAAGAGATATCCTCAAAAAACCAATAGGAGTTGACAGCCTTGATAATATTGTGAAAACTTATCTGATAAATAACAAGCAAGTTAATCCAAAAGATAATCTTTCAGTTCGTTAATACCTTTTTGTTAATTTACACGTCCTATCAACTAGAATACCATCTCCTATCTAAAAAAATATTTTATATCGATTTTGAGTTGCTTGGGTTTTTATTATTACTTGGTTTATCTTCATCTATCAACAAAGCACTAATCTTGGCCCCCAAATATTCTAAGATTCTTCTTGTCTATTGCAAAACCAGTCGTATCTATTTTCCCATCATCCATATAGACATGCTTCGCTACAGAATACATTCCTTCGTAGTCTGATTTCCCTGAATACTTTTTCTCCAAGTCTGTTACTGTTACCTCAATCTTATCTTCCATTATACGGAGAACAGAGTATGTAAATTAAAGGTTTACGCAGCGTATGTTTACGTAAGTCCTTTGAATAGACATCTATGACTGCGGCACCAATTTTTGGCATTGGGCATAAGCTTGTTTATACGAAGGGTCGTTTGTAATCGAAAGACGTTTCGCTTCCCAGGAGTTTCCGACGGTCTTACTACATTTTAGGTACAAATCATCTTCGAAAAGCTTTCATCTGCTTATTGTAATAGATTTCCGAATATGGAGCGCTAACAGACCGGATCCCACCGAACCTAACCCACAGTGTATTACTTTTTTATTAGGATCATTACATTCAGAAGTGAGAGAAAGATCGGCAGAAATAGAATATAATGATCCATATTCGATGCCTGTTTGCAATGCGATCGTCCAAAACTAGAGAAAAATTACATAAGATTAAGAATGTTCTTTGACTTTGTGGGTATTCTTCTTGAAAAACCTATAGAAGACTTCCCCCCGTATTAAAGCCAAATTTTATATTTTTAGGTTTGCAGGTTTGAAACGTCATTTACCTGTTGCATCAAATAGTCAAATTTCTGTACATAGTTTTGGCCTTTTAAAGTAGTTTTGAATGTTCTATCATTATAGTCGATATTTATAAAGCCTAGCTGTCGTAAGTAAATTAAACACTCGTCTAATAGGGAATAAGATATCAAAAGTTGCCTATTTAGAGAACTTTTAGTATGTCTTTCATTAATTATACATGATCTTAATATATAATAATATAATTCCAGGCGACTTCTTTTGAATGGAGATTCTTTCATTCTTTTTCTCATCTATCCATTAATGATGGATTTTGATAATAGATTTGTCAAAAAAAGGAGAGGTTATTGTTGGGCTGCGGCATTATTGCCTCTGTTTTCTTGATTTTGGAAGCTAAAGTTATTCCCAGAGTCTTCTGTGTCATCGCCGGAGATCACTTGGCTGTTTTGTTCACTGCTTTGAGATTGTCCAATGCCTTGTCTTGCACTGTTGCCATCTCCATCACCACCACTTTGAGCTAAAGCGTTGTTGCCTCTGTTTTCTTGATTTTGGAAGCTAAAGTTATTCCCAGAGTCTTCTGTGTCATCGCCGGAGATCACTTGGCTGTTTTGTTCAGAATCTTGTTCTTGCCCGATAGCCTGTGAAGCAAAGTTACCATCATAGTCCTTGCCATAGTGTTCCTTCAAGTTTTTGTCACATGCTTCTTCGTGATCTTCATAATAGTCTTCTTCATTTTTACAGTCATCTTTGTCTACCCCATAGTGTGCTAATGCAACTTGAAAATTTGATACTGAAGGACCAAATGTCATGATTGCTGCTAACATAGCCACTACTAATACTAGTGTAGTTTTGTTTGTGTTTTTTGACTTAAACATTTTAAACGTGATTTATTAAGTTAAAATATGCAATATAATAATTAACGAAGACAATTAGGATATTTAGTTATGATAGATAATTTCGAAATAATCATCTATAATATTATCATTTATCAAACGTTAAGGAATTTATGCATGCACATTATGACCCAAAAATATATCTTAAAAACTAATCTATGATGCACCCAAGCTCTAAAGAGTAAGAAACAATCATCAAAAATGATTTACGCCTATCATCGACACGTTTTTAAAGTTCACGAATTCTTTTCTTAAAAGTACCTCGAGTATCCCATAAAATGAGTCTATATTAAAGAC
>JANWKP010000090.1 GCA_025451315.1 Nitrososphaerales archaeon
AAGAAAATATCCATGAAAATAAGGAAATTCCAAAAATGAAGAATGTTCGAATTAGTTATGATGATGGAAAAACTTGGATTAATGCATAATGAAAATATCTAACATGAAAACAAGTTATAGTTTAATTAAATCATTAAATTATCAATAATTGATTGTTTCTTAACAAAATAAAATTAGAAAATTTCAAGCAACATAGTAACTCCGTCTTACCTCTCAAAAAAATTAATATTTTGATAGGTCCAAACGGTGCAGGTAAATCTTCAATTTTACAATCATTATTGATTCTCAAAAAGACTTTACATGGAAATCAAGGTTCTCTTGTTCTACAGGATGAATCGTATAATTTTGGTAAATATGAAGATGTCACAAGATTTGGGAAATTAGACGAACCGCTTACAATTGAAATTGATGGTATTCAAGAGTTATCACATGGTTTGGGATCTTCACGTGCAACAGAATCTAAATTCATGTATAAAGTCACTCTAAAAAATCACAGGATTGATGATTTACAACTTAATGTACGAATTGGAGATTATGATTTAGGTTTTCAACATAATAGTGGAAAACCACATAATTACTTCGTAAACACTGCCAAAGGTAGAAGTATGAAACTTGAACGACCTGAACGTAATGACTTTCATCCACGATTTTCCCTCATTCAATATGAGAGTCTAAACGATGAAGAAAAATATGCTTATGATATGCAAACTATAGCAGAAGTAAATAATTTCAGAGATAGATTTCATACTATATTTGCCAATGGTGAATATACTCGTAACCTGTTGAGCAAATTCTATTATGTTCCATTCTTAAGAACGGTTAGTAGTTACGGCGTTCAATTTTTTGATTCCAACGAATTTGTTTATGATAAACCAGAAAAAACAAGCTCTGCATTACTTAGTAAGATCAGTACCGATCCAAGGCTACGCAGGGACGTTTCTAGTCTAGTCTCAACATTGTTCGGTAAAACCATAGATCCTAGAAACTTACCCTCAAAAACGGACCGAGAAAAATCAGAAGTTACTCTTGATGTTGTAAAGAATAATTTTTCAAGCGCATTGATTAATGAGGGGACTGGATTAAATCAGGTAATACTATTACTTGTCACGTTAGTACGAGCTCCTACAAATTCTGTAATTGGTATTGAAGAGCCAGAAATTCACTTGCATCCAAAAGCACAAGCCCAATTATCTAAAGTAATGATGGATATTGCACAAAAAGAATCAAAACAATTGATATTCACAACACATAGTGAACATATGTTATACCCGTTTTTAGCTAGTGTGGCAAGCAAGGCAAATAATTCATTAACTCAGAACGATCTGGCGATATTTTATGTTGATATGGATGAAAAAGAACAATCTAGCTCAATTGAATCACTTGAAGTAAATGAATTAGGTCAACTTAAAGGGGGTTTGAAAGGATTCTGGGATGCTGACATGGAAATTTTTTCAGAATTTTTAGGTGAACAGGATGACTAGTTATGTAATCGATGAAAATGTGTTTGAAAATGCCATTACAAATCAAAAACCTGATGGTTCTCCCGCGTATTCAGAGAAGATCTTCACCTACAAATTTTTTAATAGTGAAGACACTATATTCATAAACAAAACCATTAAAACTAAATTCATTATTAAATTACCACAAAAAATTTCAACTAATTATAAGACAATTTATTTAGATAATCATATAATTCCTTCATTAAAAAAAATAATATTTGATTCAACTAGAACTAATGAAATTGATGGTGTAGTAACACAGTTTAAAGGGGTAAAAGACTGTGATGTGGAGTTTCTAGGAGTGTCAATTCAGTCAACCGCTCCTCTTGTAACTGCAGATGAAAAATTGGTTAAAGCAATTTCAAATGATGACTTTGCTTCAAAAAAATGTCACTGTATTACTACTGATATTGCTATAACGACCTTAAACTAATAAAAAAGAAAGAAGAATTAATTTTGTTTCTTTTTACTATCTTTTGGCATGGTTTCTTTGACATTTTCTTGTGCAAAGCGTGCTTTCATGATTTTGTCCGAAACATCAACAGTTGGTTTTGTCTGCTTCTTTTCTGTCAACGTGTAGGAGTATGCTACTTTAATTAAAAAGATTTTGTTCCGCTTTATACTTTCATAATTTTTGAATAAGTGGTATGAAATCAATAATTATTTTGTATATGAATGGGATTACTAAGAGAATCGAGCCGATAATACTAGTCCAAAAACTACCTGAAATATATCGTGTATCTCTTAATACTTCTTTACGTATCTCATAAAAATTCTTTAAAAGATTTTTTTTAATTTGATCCTTAGATTCATTTAGAGATTCTCTAACAAATGCATTGTTAGTATTTATGGGATTCAATAAATGTAATCTAATTCTTGGTTTAATTATGAATAATGCAGAAATTAATGATATTATAAGAAAGGTTGCACCTATGATGAATAGGAAAGATAGGAAAAAATCTTTTTTAAAAATTTCAAGATATGTATTCCATAAGTTTGATATTACTAACGTGCCTATTACACCAACGTAAGCAACTAAAACACTAGCTTTTGTCTCCATTGACTGGGAAATCGATAACTCGTGGCTGATTCTCTCTTTAGCTTGGTCGATTATGATATCATCAAATCCTAGAGTTGTAGACTCTGCAATATCTGGTTCATCGTAGGTTATTTTCTTAGTCTGATATCGAATAATCCATAACGAAACTCCAAATGTTATGAATACTACAATAACAAAAAGATAAACTAACGTTGATGATTCTGCCATAAATGACCAATATCTAACTGACTTAAAAGAACTGTTTTAAATAATTAATTAGTTCATTAAGTCTGTAAGAAGTTATCATATTGACTGAAAGTGAAATAATATCCACTTTGGGCTTGATCTTTGGTGGACTTTTTTTAATTCTGTTCTCTTCTTATTTCCCTGACAAGTCTACAATCATTCAAACCTTTAACGCTGAAATCGATGAACTGTTGAAAAATCAAAATCTCTGTAAAGATCAACAATGCATAGATAATATAGAATATACCATAAAAGCAAAAAATCTATCTCTTATCTCTTACCAATTAAGTCAAAACATAAAATCTACATTTTTCTTTGGTGGTATACTTACAACTGTGCTTGGAGCTATTGTTGGATGGAAAATATTCATCTAATCACTACGTTAAGCATATTCGGAGGATTCTATATCACAAAAGCAGATTCGAATGTTATTTTTTAGATAAATTCATCTCTGATTTTTTATATTATAAAATTGTTAACTATGTATGAATTCTGATAATGACCAGAAACAACGCAAAGAAAAATATCGAATACGAAAATGTTATTGGTGTAAAAAATCAGTTAAAGAATGTAATCCTGAATGTCAATGTATAATCTGTATTTTTGATGAAAAATTTGATTCTTGGAAAAATGATTATCCATATACCAACAAATGGTTCAAAAAAAATATCAAATTCTACGATAAATTATTCAGAAAAGGACTAGCAAAAGAAACAGAATTAGCTAATAAATGGAAACATCATCAGCTAGACGTTCTAGAAAAAACTGGAACTAATGTGTTGGATTGGAGTGCTGATTTTGAGGTAATTGATGGGGAACGTAAAATAATACCTAATTTCCCAGACGACTTTCAAATTATAACTCCATATTACGATAACATTCGCAAAAAAACCGATTTTCATTATAATTATCATTGTCAAATATGTGGTAAAGACATCCTTGAAAGATATTTCATCAAACATAAGGAGAAAAAAATTTGTATAGGGATTGGTATTGATTGTGCTATTATTTTTCATTATTCTGATGAGCTAACAAAAAATATCAAACATGATATGGATATTATAATCAAAAATGAATTCTATAATCTGAAACCATTTCTTAAAAAAAGCATCGAGAAAAAACTTCAAACTCATCCTGCTAATGAAAAATTACTTTTGCGTTCATTAAAGATAATAACTAATCATGGTAGAAAAAATAATCATCCTCCCTCACCAGAAAAAATTGCTAAACTATTACTTGATCTTAACAAAGAAGGTTTCAAAGTCTTTGATAATGATAAGATTGTTAAAGTTCCTGTTAAGCCGATTAATCTTGAAACTGATGAGAAATCAAATAAACTGGAAGAAGAAAAAACCGATATAATAAAAACTCAAAACACATCTAATATTATAAAAGAAAAAGATGTCATTGATTATAAAACAATTCGTGATAATATTTTAGAAACAATGAGAATATTGGGAGGAATTTATGAAGATTATGTTACTGAAGATCAAATAATCAAAAAATTACAACAACATGGAATATCTTCTGATAAAACTATTGATGCAATTAGTCGTATGCTGAATGAAAAGATTATTCATCCGTTTATGCAGGGTAATTACAAAATTTCAAAATAATTAAGATTTGAATTTAAGTTCTATATAATTACAATTTTACACATAAAAAGGAAATTTATGATTGAAATTATAACAATAAAAAATTGGAAAGGAGTTTTGTAACTAGCCTTACAGGCTTCCACTCGAGATCAAATCTGTGAGAATTTAAGATATGATAAAAAATGTTCATTCAAAAATGATCCATGATTCTGTGCCAACATTTGAATTTCTTATATCTGTTATTTGTCACTGCAAAATAACATTCTATTTTTAATATATCCTTCAACCTTCTTGCGTTGATGTGGATAGTGTTCTGTATCAAATACCTTAAGTGCTTCGTTAAACGCATTAATTGCCTTCTTGCAATTTTCAGCCTTATTTTCCACTTCTGCCAACGATCCGTAGGCATGTCCTAAATTAGTTTGTGCATCAGCATAATAAATTGGATATTTATCAATTACATGTATTTTCAAAGCTTCGTTAAACGCATTAATTGCCTTCTTGCAATTTTCAGCCTTATTTTCTACTTCCGATAAAGTCCCATAAGCTCCACCTAGATTATTTAGAGGTATTGCGTGTTCAATTGGATATTTATCAATTGTACGTAATTTCAAAGATTCGTTAAACGCATTAATTGCCTTCTTGCAATTTTCAGCCTTATTTTCCACTCGAGATAATGTCACATAATTTGCACCCAGATTGTTTAGAACCATCGCATGATCATCAGGATATTTATCAATTGTACGTATTTTCAAAGATTCGTTAAACGCATTAATTGCCTTCTTGCAATTTTC
>JANWKP010000091.1 GCA_025451315.1 Nitrososphaerales archaeon
AAAAAGGAGTAATCAATACATTTGAGAAATATATGATAGGAAAAGATATAGCAGTTATTGAAGGAGTAATGGGTTTATTTGATGGGGCTGGAGGTAAAAATGATTTTGCGAGTACTGCCCAAATAGCTAAAATATTAAATTCTCCAATAATATTAGTAATCGATGCTAGTAAAGCTGCAAGATCAATAGCTGCTATTGCTTATGGATTTTTGAATTTTGAGAAAGGATTAAAAATAAAAGGAATTATTCTTAATAAAATCTCCAGCAACAGGCATTTTCATTTTATTAAAGATGCTTTCGACACCAAAATAAAAATTCCAATAGTGGGGGTCATATATAACAAAAGCGAATTAATTTTTTCAGAAAGACATTTGGGATTAATTCCTAGGGAAGAATTAGGAAATAAAAGACGAAAAGAAATACTAGATTCAGCCAGGATCATATCAGAATCTTTAGATACTGAAAAAATTATTAGTTTAATTAGACATTTAAAAAATGAAAAAGTTACAAAGAAAAAAAATAATAATGAAAGAGAACAAAATATCCATACTATTAAAATTGCAGTTGCATTAGACGCTTCCTTTAACTTTTATTACAAAGAAAATTTGGACATGTTACGAAAAAAAGGAGCAGAACTTATTTTTTTCAGTCCTTTAAATGACTTTAGGTTACCAGAGGAAGTGGATGGAATTATGATAGGCGGTGGATTTCCAGAAATATTAGCGAGAAATTTGAGTAAGAATCAATCTATGATTAAGGCTATTAAAAAATTAGCTGAAGACGAGGTACCGGTATATGCAGAATGTGGAGGTTTAATGTACCTCTCTAGATCGATAAGAGAAGGACATTGTAGATATAATAAAGAGAAAATTCTGAAATCAAAAACAAATTATACTAAGACTTATAAAATGATTGGCTTAATAGACGCTCTTACAGAAATGAGAGATCAATTAACTCTCAATTACACACAAGGAAGAGTAATTAATGAATCAATTTTTGGAGATTTTGATAGGTTTAGGGGTCATGAATTTCATTTTTCTGTCATGGAAAATATTTCTAACGACTCTAAATTCTCATATTATTTAAATAAAGGAAAAGGAATTACAAATCAAAAAGATGGTATTGTAGTTTATAATACTCTTGCATCGTATACCCATCTTCATTTTTCCAATACGAAATTGCCAGAACGATTTATTCTAAAGTGTAAAAATATTTCAAGAAAATAAAAATCACCTTCGGGCTTAAATTTATTTAGTGATAAATTTAAATTTATTCAATCTTAACAATAGAGCGAATTAGTTATTGAAAGCCTTAAAATTATTCTCCGATAAAACAATATCATTAGTTGAGATAGATGAACCAAATATACAAGACAAAGAGATATTAATAAATTTAGGGTCGTGTGGAATTTGTGGATCGGATATCCGAAATGTTTTTGCTGATTCTTGCAAACCAACTTCAAAGTTAGGACATGAGGTAACTGGAACAATTGTTAAAGTTGGTAAAAGTTATGATGGAAAACACTATGAAGGAAAGCGGATTTTTGTAAATCATCACGCTCCTTGTAATAGTTGTTATTATTGTATCCGTGGCAATGAAACTATGTGTGATAAATTTACTGATAATATCTTTCCATGTGGTATATCAGAGAAAATTATTCTTTCAGAATGGATTGTCAATAATCAGAGCATATTTGAACTTCCTGATTCAATGAGCTTTGAAGAAGGGTCAATGATTGAACCTCTTGCTTGTTGTATTCGAGGATGGAACAAAATATCCTTTGTGAAAGGCGATTCAGTATTAATATTTGGGATCGGCCCAATCGGTATTCTCCATGCCATGTTAGCTAAAATTTATGGTGCTTCAGCCATATATTGTATTGATATAAATCAAAATAAAGTTGACTTTTGTAAAAAGATAAACCTGGGAATATGTATCAATGGACTTACATCAGAGATTGATAATTTAGTTAATTTGAACGACAAACTTCGTCCTGATTTAATCATTATTGCTACTTCCGATATGAGTGTTTTATGTAAGTCACTTGATATCATAAGAAAAGGAGGAACTATCTTACTTTTTGGAGAACCTCAAAAAGAGATCGATGTAAATCTAGATATTGGTAAACTTTACTCAAAAGAAGTGAAAATTATAACAACCTATGCCGCTACTAATAAGGAAATAAACGAAGCATTACAATTGATAACGAAAATGGAAATTGATGTTAATAAATTAATAACACACAGGTACAGTATCGCAGACTCCAAAGATGCCTTTGAAAAAGTACATGGTAAAAATGATGTTATTAAAGCCGTTATAATAAATAACTGATATCTTGTAAGTTTATACTGAAATTAAATATAAAATAATCTGTTATTATTCTATTTTTATTCCTTTCCAAAAAGCGACATAGTTTTTTATATTTCGAGCTTTGTTCAAAGGTTCCGGATAATACCATGCTGAATCTTGATTAATATCATCATTTACTTTGATTGTATAATAACTCGCAATCCCTTTCCATCCGCACCTTGTATGGGTTTGACTATCGGTAAAAAATTTTCTATTAATTGATTGAGGAGGAAAATAATGATTACCTTCAATATTTACGGTCAAATCACTTTCAGCCAAAATTACATCTTTCCAGATTGCTTTCATATTTATATTAAAATAGATTCTCCATTAAAAGATTACTTAACTAAATCTTAACATTATGCAAATATCGAAATAAATTATTGTGAAATAGTTAGATATTTTAGTTAAATAATTATTAATTTAACCAGTTTATTAAAATATTCCTAAGTTATTTTATTATTGCTCGATGGTTTTTTTCAATGCTTCATTCATTTTATTAAAACTTGCGACAATATCCTCTTCCATTTTTCTAGGAGCAAATCTGAGACCAATTCCACCGAATATTTCTTTATTCACAAAATTGACTTTATTGTCAGAAATTGTTTCGATAAGAAATACTCTCTCACCTGAAAAAATCTGAGAGAAAAGGAATTTTCCTTTCCATCGTAATTCTTGGTTTGGAATGATTTTAATGATTTTCGGATGATATACTCTATTCTTTCCTCCTACAGTCCGTAGATTAATTTCTAACTGATTTCCAACTAAAGGCTCTCCATTTATTTTTTGAAGTATAGGATTCCATTGATAATAATTTTTAAAATCGGTAAGTACATCCCACAATATCTCAGGGCTTGAATTTATTTGTATTTCGGTGGTAAGCTCTTTCATTATATAAATCAATATTCATCTTAGCTTTTAAGATTTGCTTATCTTTCAATTCGAATGGAAGGCGTATATTATTGAAATTTATTTAAGTATGATAACATTAATGCATTTATTATCGAAGAAGCTACAGAACTTCCTCCTTTTCTACCAATGTTAGTGATATGTGGAATTCCAGTTTTTGAGAGTTCTATTTTTGACTCAACTGCAGAAACAAATCCTACAGGAACTCCAATTACTAACGAAGGTATTGTTAACTTCTCATTAACCATTCGAATAACTTCATGTAGTGCAGTTGGAGCATTCCCAATTACGATTATTCCTCCCTGCATTTCTTGTACTAAATTCTGCATGGCCATTTCAGCCCGTGTTTTATTTAGTCTTTTAGCTTCACAAATAATATTACCATCAGATATGTTGCAAATACATTTTAAGTTAAGTTTACTAAGTGAATTTTTTGAAATGCCAGCTCGTACCATTTCTACATCTGTAATTATATTACATTTATTTTCAATCGCCTGAAAACCAGATAGAACTGCATCATGGTTAAACACTAGTTTTTGTTTGCCAGCAAAGTCAAAATCAGCAGTGGCATGAATGACACGTCTAACAATTTCCCATTCAAATTCCTTATTATAGGTATGCTTTCCAATTTCATCTTCTATTATGTCAAAGCTATTTTTTTCAATATCAAAGGATTTACTAGACATCGATCTAGTATCAGGATTCTCATTCATTTCTTTCATAAACAATTCGTTTTTCAACTTCGTTAGCTCGCCGCAAAATAAGGTTTATCATATTATTATCAACTCCAATGTGATCTGCGATAAGAATATTAGTAAAGGAATGTCTTTTCAATGCTGTTTTAACTTCATTTATTACGTCATGTTTAATATGTATACCTTTGTGTAAGAAATAAGGCATTATTAAAACAATTTTGGGATTTTTTTTGATAATAGAATTAATACCTTGTTGTATAGTGGGTCCCTCTAATTCTAGAAAACAATATTCAACATTTCTATAAGAATGTTTTATGCCATTAATTGTAAAAATAAAAGCTTCAGTTGCTCTTCTGTCTGAACTTCCATGACCAATAACAAGAACATCACACTCTTTATCTTGAAGTCGAATGTCATTTAGTAATTTTAATTTGGTTAATCTATCGATTATTACAAACTTGAGAACTTCAGAATAACAAAGAGGTTTTGTGATAACTAATTTTACTTGTTTTTCCTTAGAAATTGCCGCAGTTTTTTTAACCGCATCTTTTAATTTCATTCCAGGATAGAGAAAATAAGGCATCACAATTATCAAATCAACATTTTCTTTTATACAATTTCTAATTCCTTCATCAATATATGGTGGGATGACTTCCAAGAAACAGAAATTTGAATATATATAGCCTCCTTTTTCTTTAGCTTGATTCGATATCTTTAATAATTCATGCTGCACCTCTAGTTCTTTGCTTCCTCTATCTATTATCAAAAGTGCCTTTCTCATTAGTAATTCACCCTACATACAGATATTGTTAAATTGGGAGGAAATTTTTGTTTTGGAATAAGTAAGGTCCCTTGGGAAAGTAATATTGATGAAGCTTCAGAAACACTGGCTACGCCCTCGAATTTTCTAACTGTAGCAGAAGGATTTGGTACTGAAATCCGTTCTAGTTCTTCTTTTTCAAAAAGATACAGAGGAATATTAAATTCTTTTGAGAATTCATCCAATCCCTTTACTGGAATTTTCTTTTTAATTGAAGAAAGACTTTTAATTGAAGCAAAGCTCAAATCATTTTTTGAGAGAACCAACTTAATACCATTTAGAATATCTTCTTTTGTTGTGTCCCAATGAATTCCTATGCCAATTACTAAAGTTTTTGGTCTAAATATTACTGATTTTGCAAGGATCGCATCATCATTAATAATTTTATCTGTAATAATCAAGCCTCCTTTATATGAATCCTCCTTGATACTTTCAATATTTTTAATTATAGCAACATTGGAAGGTAGGTTCTTAAGATCCCACCAAGTACGCTCACCTACATCTTGGAAGAGTGCTATTTTTTCCTCGTTAACCATATATGCACATGTTTTTGTAACATTTTCAAAGTTATCTATAACCCACCCTAATTCGTTACCAATTAAATCTACGCTAATTGTTTTATTTACGTCAGCAGCGGTAGTTATTACAGGTAGAGAATTTAGAAAACTAGCTATATATCTAGACAAGGCATTGGCTCCTCCTAAATGTCCAGATAAAGTGCTAATAACAAAAGTGGCTTGATCATCAATAACCAACACAGCGGGATCTGTTTTTTTATCCACTAGAAGTCTTGAAATTAATCTTATTACTGCTCCTAAAGAAAAAATACAAATCAAAGCATCATATGAATGGAATAGATCTTCTATTTTTTTTTGAGTAGATTCTTTAAACCAAATAATATTAGAATCCTCATTGTAAAACTTGTCGGGAACAAATATTTCTGCATTAATAATATTTTTTTTTATAAGTTCAGATATCTTTATGCCATTTTTAGTTATGGCTAGAACTGCAATTTTCTCTTTCAACCGTTAAAGTTATCAAATAGTCAAAATTAATCCTTTGCATATGTTAATCAAATAAGATCTGGTTAATAAATAAACGATCCAAAATATTATAGAACAAAATAAAGTGAAGGGCTTATAAAAATAACATATTTTCAAGTGTTTAAATTTAATAGATCTATTACGGATATTTTCCTATTATTTTACCTTCAAACGAGAACATAACAACCTCAATTTCCATGGATTTATTTGAATGATTATACATTTCTATATAAACTTGCTTGCATATTAAGTCAAAAAAATTTTGAATATTGTTTTGAATTATTATTTCAGAAACATGTCTTGCAGTATTGGCTTTTTTTATATCATTGATAATATTTTCTGAATTAACACACAATGATGCTAAATTAGCCAAATAATCCATACTGATATGAGAACCACGTACATGAGTTTGTTTTATTCCCATAGCCATTTTAGTTAGCTTTCCTATAAATCCAGCTATAATAATTTTTTTTAAGTTTCTCTTTGAACACTGTTTAATAGTATATCCAGAGAAATCACCCATTTGAACAAAGGCATATTCAGGAAGAGATTTGTAAATATTTTTTATATAATCTTCACTTCTTCCACCAGTGGTCAGAACTACAACAGTAGTACCAAGTGATACGGCAACATCTAAACCTTGTCTAATTGACGCAGCGAATGAAGCAGTAGAATAAGGAAATACTATTCCGGTTGTTCCCAAAATAGATATACCTCCTACTATCCCTAATCTTGGATTATCAGTTTTTTTTGCTAATTCAATGCCTTTAGGTACAGATATAATAACTTTGATGCCTTTATCTTCTAGTATCGATTTTGCTATATCAAGTACTACTTGCTCGATCATTTTTTTCGGAACAGGATTGATTGCAGCGTGACCTATTTCTAATCCTAGTCCTGGCCTAGTAACTCTTCCTACTCCTAGTCCTCCGTCAATCTCGATTTGACCTTTTTCATTGGTGAAAGTAACAGTCGAGCAAATTTCAGCTCCATGTGTAACGTCAGGGTCATCTCCTCCGTCTTTTATGACTGCACTAGTGACGGATTGATCATTTTGAGAATATTTAATCCATGCAATTTTCAGTTTTGCAATTTTCCCTTTAGGAAGAGTGACTTCGATTGTATTATGTGTTTGAGATAAAATAAGCGCTAATAATGCCGCTTTAGTCGCTGCAGAAGCAGAGGTCCCAGTAGTATATCCAGTTCTAAGCAATCCTTTTTTACGCTTTTCTAAAATTTCCAATGAAAGCTCACTTTCCGCTTCCATTTCTGCCAATTTCAGATCATCTTCCTTTATACTGTTATCGATCTTCAAGTTAGAATCAATAGACATATTATTCCCCAGAATTTGATTACTAATATTTTATATATAAGCTATAAATTACAGGTTTTAGAATTGAAACACTAAATAGTTATAATATTGTTCAATTTTCACTGATGAAAAAATACTGAATTTGAAATCTTTAAATAAAGAGAAAGAAATTTTTCATATATTAAGATAATGTGAAAAGAGTTGCCTTCGCTAAAAGATTGTGCTAGTATTGTAAAAAAATTAGAGAGCCTGGAGTACAGAGTTCTGAAAATATTTGTTTCTTCTATCAAACACCATGAAATTATAAATAATTATAACATTATTTCTTATTCTAATCTACACAAAGATCGAGTTGATTATGCATTAGCGATTTTATTGAAATTAAAATTAATTGCTAAAACAGAAAAAGGTTTTAAATTGCTCACATCAGGATTGGACGTTTATGCTTTGAAAATATTGGTAGATTCAGGAATCATACTAGGAATTGGAAACTCGCTTGGAATTGGTAAAGAATCGGATGTCGTTGCAGCTGTATCCGATATTGGCCAACAAAGAGCTGTTAAATTTTTTAGAATAGGTAGAATAAGTTTCACAGATACTAAGAGAAAAAGATCTCTTGAAAAAAATAAAAATGTTAACAATTGGTTATTGATAAATATTGAAGCGGCTAAAAGAGAATATGATTTTTTAATAAAATTAAAATCAACTAAAATGAATATTGCAACACCTTATTTCAGATCTATGCATTCTATAGTAATGGATAGGATAGATGGAATACGCTTAATAGAAATGAAAAATTTGGAAAATCCTAGACAGATTTTTTATAAAGTATTTGAACAAATAAGAATTGCATACAAAGAAAATATTATTAATAGTGATTTGAGTGAGTATAATATTCTTTTAGACGGAAATAATGATGTTTGGATTATAGACTGGCCTCAAGCAGTCTCTTTAGAACATCCAAATGCAGAATTCCTTATTAAAAGAGATCTTCGTAATATAATAAGGTATTTTACACGAAAATATGACCTTAACCTAGATGAGAATTCATGTTATGATGGTCTATTAAAATGACAATTAAATTTAGATGATTATCTAATATTATATATCCTATTTAAAAATATTAAAATCTTTATTTTAGTAAATGAGTCTTATCAGTTTTTTCCCAAGAAAATGATGGATCATTCCTACCGAAATGACCATACGCAGCAGTTTTTTTATAAATCGGCCTCTTCAACGATAGAGTTTCTATTATTTTAGAAGGACGCATATCAAAATTCTTTTTCACTTTATTCTCGATTTGTTCTTGGTCGATTCTACCAGTGCCGAATGTATCAACCATTACTGAAACAGGTTCAGCCATTCCAATAGCATAAGCAATTTGAACTTCGCACTTTCTAGCCAATTCTGCAGCTACGATATTTTTTGCGATATATCTAGCCATATAGCATGCAGATCTGTCTACCTTTGACGGATCTTTGCCAGAAAAAGCACCTCCTCCGTGTCGTCCCATACCACCATAAGTATCTATGATTATTTTTCTGCCTGTCAGACCGGTATCAGCAGATGGTCCTCCTGAGACAAATCTTCCAGTAGGATTAATGATAAATTTGGTTTGACTATCTAACCATTCGGCACAGGTTGGTTGGATAACCTTGTTAATTATTTCTTCGCGTAACTGGTCTAGTTCTATGTCTGGAGAGTGTTGAGTAGAGAGAACAACAGTATCAATCCGCTTAGGTAAAAAATCTTCATATACTACCGAAACCTGAGATTTTCCATCTGGTCTTACCCACTCTAATTCTTTTCTTTTCCTTACATCGCTTAATTTCATACATAGTTTGTGAGCCATTATTATTGGTAATGGCATAAATTCTGGAGTTTCCTCGCTAGCATAGCCAAAGACTAATCCTTGATCACCTGCACCTTGATCTTTTATTTCCGTTGGAGTTACCCCAAGAGAAATATCATTACTCTGCTCATGAATAGAAGTAAAAACTGCACAACTATTACAGTCAAATCCAAAATCTGCTCGAGTATAACCTATTTCTCTGATGGTGTCTCTAACAACTTTTTGAACATCTACAGAACCCTTCGAAGTGACCTCTCCTGCAATAAATACAGTTCCAGTGGTTGTTAATGATTCAACCGCTACTCTAGAGTTAGCATCACGTGACAAAAATTCATCTAGTATTGAATCAGAAATTTGATCACACATCTTGTCTGGGTGGCCCTCTGTAACACTTTCAGAGCTAAATAAATATCTAGAAACCATTTCTAAAAGGATTTTATTCTTGTCTTTAAATTATAAATCTTTTATGAGTCGTATAAAAAGAACATTATTTCCTCGAATAACAACCTTGCCATAATTAGCCAGTAAATCTGGACCTAAATATTCCTCAGCATTAACAAGAATAAGATTCATGTAAGAATCTACATTATTCATAACTCCTTTATATTCAATTTCACTTTTTAATCTCACTGCTACACGCTGGTTAAGAGATTTCTGCAATAAGGTTAATGGTCTCTTTGGTTGTTGAGAACTAGAATTAGCCGACAATGTCAATATATCACTTAGCAATTCATTTTCAGATGTAGCAGAATAAAAAGGTTCCTTTAAGGTTAAATAATTATAGCAATAATTTTAATAACGTTTATTGGATTGTATATCTACAGGGTCGTCAAATTTAGACAGATTCCTTCGCGGAGGAATACGTACAGGGATAATTACTAATATCTTTGGAGAAAGTGGTTCAGGCAAATCTCAATTTTGTTTTAGTATTTGTGCAAATTTGCTGAAAAAGAACGAAGATTCCAAAATAATTTTTATTGATACCTCAGGTAATTTTAGACCAGAAAGAATTCTTGATATAACAAATAAACATAATTTAAATAAAATACTGCATAATATACACTACATTCGACCATATTCTATAAAAGAACAATTTGATGCGATTAAAAAAATTTATGAAATACAACCAAAATTAGTCATTATTGATACTATTACTTCGCTCATAGCCTTAGAAAGCAAAAATATATCTCGTCATTTAATATTAATGAAATTTATCCATCAATTAGCACACATTGCCATAAATAATAATTGTGCTATAGTGACCACTAATATGGTAAGAAATATAATTTACGAAAATGGTGTTTATAAACCTATTAATAAAACTGACGAGCCACAAAAAAAATTAAAATTGCAACGGGAGTTTATGGAAAAATCCGTATCTCTTTCTATCCATTTTAAATTACTATTTGAAATAATAAGCATATCTAATAATTTCTATAAAGTATCCTTCATTCAACCCTTAATTAATGATAGCACAATATTTCGAATAACTAAGGAAGGTGTATTATAAAAATATTATTATATTTGTAAACCTTTATACAAATTCCAGAATTTATCACCAACATAATGCATATTATTTATTATATGACCCTTGGATAACTCAATGGCTTCCTCACTATCATAAAGCGAAATGCCTACAGCTAAAGATTTTTGATGCTCTTTATCTTTTACAATCACAATTTTATTTTTTAAAAATGATTCAAACTTTATAATGCCAGGCCGAGCGATATTTGCACCATTACAGATGTATTTTACTGCACCCATATCTATAAGAACATAAGGAAATAACTCAACTAAATTATTGTTTCCTAAATAAGGAAGTATTGTTTCGTCGATTTGAACAGCAGTAAAATTATCTTCATGAACTAATAATTTTTTATCTTTTTCAATTTCGTATGCCTTTATATTTTTGATCTTTGGGATAGTTTTATCCGGCCAATTCGCGTGAAGTTTTTCTAATATCATAGATGTTTCCTTTTTAGATAACATATTTATTTTCAAACTATATCATTACTCTTTAAATGATAATTTATCTTTAATTTCCATATGGCTAATAGAAATGGACGTATAAAAGATATATGAATAATTATGGTTTCCTTTTTTTCATTGGAGTATATTCACAACCCATTGGCCCACAATATTTACCAACATACACTGCTTTTGGACGATATAAAGCTGGTTTGGGTGCTGCTTCTGCAAATTTCTCTTCAATGACATGTGCTGACCATCCTGAAATTCTTGATATCGCAAATATAGGTGTATTAAGATCGGTTGGGAAACCCATACAATAATAAAGTGATGCACTATATAAATCGACATTAGGATAGATTGGTTGTTTTTTGATCTCTGTCATGTACTTTTTGGTATACTGTTCCACCTGTCGAGTGATTTCATACCATTTATAATTATCATTTTTACAAACAGATGTTGAAAGTCGTTCTAAGATGTCTGCACGAGGATCTGTAGTACGATATACAGCATGCCCCATTCCCATTATTCTTTTTCCCTCCTTTAGTTTATCTTGTATCCATTTTTCGATATTTTGTGAGTCATGTATATCGAAAAGCATTTTCATTACTTCAACATTCGCTCCTCCATGTAATTCGCCTGATAAGGCCCCAAGAGCGCCACAAATACATGAATACATATGTGCGCGAGTTGAAGCTATTTCTCGAGCTGCAAAAGTTGACGCATTAAAACTATGTTCAGCATGTAGTATTAAACAAATATCAAAAACTTTTACTTCTTCAAATGTAGGTTTTCGTCCGAAAACCATGTAAAGAAAGTTTGCTGAATGATTAAGTTCTTGGTCTGGTTCAATAACCTTTTGTCCATTCCTTATCCTATTCCAAGCAGCAACGATTGATGGAATTTTAGAAATAAGTGATATAGCCCTTCTGAAGTTATCTTCTTTGGTATCAAAGTATATACGTTCATCATAATCTGCAAGTGAAGGAACACATGACTGTAGAACATCCATCGGACGAGCAGTTTTAGGTCTATTTTCTAAATTTGCAATTAAAGAATTTGGCAGATTTCTAGATTTTTTTAGTTTACCGGAAAATTCATCTAATTGATTTTTGTCAGGAAGTTCTCCAAACAATAAAAGATATGCTGTTTCTTCAAATGTAGAATGGTTTACTAAATCAAGAATATCATAACCTCGATAGATTAATTTACCATTTTCACCATCGATGGATGAAATCTTTGTATCTGCTACTTCAATATTTCGTAAACCTATATTTCTTGCATCCAAATTTAATACATCTTTACCTCTGAGATTAATATATTAAAAGAATGGTTAAGATAGCAACGGTAGCCATTAAATGAATAATTAGACCTTTAAAGATTCTTCATTCTTTCCTCTGTTACTGATAGTAAGGATATCGATCCCATCTCCACTAGATGCATCTCTTTGAATAGCAGCTTTAATCGATTTAATAGCGAGTTTCTTTGCGTCATCTTCACTCATCTGGGAATTATATTGCCCATCCAATATACCTAACGCCATTTCGGCACCACTTCCTACTGCAGCATATTCATCAGGAAGTAGGGATCCTAATGGATCGAGGGTATATATCCGAGGTTTATCATCATATCCTCCAACTATTACTTGAGTGAGTAAAGGAAAATATCGTCTTTCAAACATAATTACTGACATAAGTTTTGCTACTGAATTAGTAGGAACTTCACGTCTTATTTCCATTTTGCGGATTTTTGATAATGCAGCAACCTGTCGAGCAAGTACATTCATATCGGCAACCATACCTGCACAAGCTGCTCCTACATTCTCAGTCAGCACAAAAGTTTTTTTAGTATTTTTATTTACAAGAAAGTTCCCAAATGAAACTCGTTGTTCAGATGCCAGTAAAACACCATTATTAAAAGAAATTCCTACGGCTGTTGCGCCAGGAAAGTATTGGAAAGCCATTTGTGGTATATGACATAAGAGCCAGATTTAGTCTTTTCTATTAATTTTGACCCAAAATTCTTATTTTTTTCGACTATGAAGATTATGAATCTTAATTGCTTCCCCAATCAGACGATTTTGTAATTCTAAAGCATTTTTTCCTTCTGGATGTTTCTCCTCAGCTATAGCTTCAGCTACTAATCTAATAATATGTCTCAAAAGAAATTCATCTCCTCTTTCTGATTCAGCTTTATAAGCTGAATTAGCTTTATTGACAAAAACTACATTTTCATTAGTAAACCCGTATCTTGAATCACTTTCGTCCTCATATGGTATTACTTTATATCCAATCTTTTTTAATGCGAACGTTCGTTTGAGAGTTTTTATTTTTTTTATCTGTTTCTTATCTAAATTATTAGGTGCTTGCAAATTAGACAATGGCTGCATCCTTTCATTAGAGTTAAAATATCTAGGCTCAATTTCACTATGGATTGTTTGATGGTCTAGTAAACTAGTGTGAGATTGTTCTCTATTTTTGGTAAGTTGAACAGACGTATTTTCATACTCCTCATCTGTTGGAATATTATTATTGGTAGTCTTGAATTTTGCAATTGATGTGTTTACAGTTAATATATCTCTATTAGGAACAGTTACTTTATCTTCTACTGTTTCATATTCCTCCTCCTCTAATTCTATAGATTCCAAATTCTCAACTACCGCTTGACCAAGAACTTTGTCTATTTCACGATATATTCGTGACTCTTCTTTAGTTATTAATACGTCTTCATATTCAGTCAATTTGGGTATTACCTCATCAATAATAAATTGTTTGACGTGTTTGTTAAAGTTATAATAGGCGTCGTCCTCTATTAACGCAGATTTATCTGCAAATCTGGAAGTTAGATCATCACATCTGAGTAATCCAGTTATTCGATTCAATTTAGTACCAAATCCAAAATCACTTCTAACAACAATATGATTCCCAATCATGATACCTATTCCTTTCTCCTCTTCCATTAATGGACGTCTTGCCACTACAATCTCACCTATAATATGGCCATCATCAAGATTTACTGGAATTCGGTAGCCTTGTATCTCTTGGGCCCTTACTATTTCAGACTTGTCCAAATCCCATTCAAGAAATTGATCGGATTGTTTAATGTATATTTGAAACATTGGATGCCTAAGAATTGCTAATTTACGAATTTCCTTATATAATTTCAAAGTATCAATATTCATCTTTGAATTACTTAAAGTTAATTCAGTTCCATTTCTACCTAGAGATTTTTCATTAATCTCATTTAATAAAGAATTACCAGAAAATAGTTGATTTAGAGAGGTTTCGTCTATAATAAGAGATTTACTATAATTATTTTTTTTGGTTTTAATTTTCATACTCTCAAATGAAGTAAGGAAGGATAGTCTTCCTGTTCCATACCTTCCTGTTCGACTTCTCTTTAACTTTGGAGAAATGGATTCTATCTTTTTATGAGGAGAGCCTAATAACAAGAATTTTTCAATTCCTTCTACATCCATGCCAGCATCATCTTCTATTACTATAGATCCATTAGAGAGAATTGTGATTAATACCTGTGTAGCATCTTCATCAAAAGCATTTTCTATCAATTCTTTAACTATTTCATAAGGTGAAACCCATGTCTTTGTAGCAAATTCCTTAAAAAATGAAGGGTGGACTTTTAATTGTATTGACATTCTATAATAATAAAATGATTTTCTTGCCTTTATTTATTGTGTTCGTGTATATGTAAAAGAATGTATTTCATATCCATTTTAAATTAATAAAAGTAGAAAAATTTATTGAGGTACGTAGCCTTTTATTTTTAAGGCTTCGCTTAAACCATGAGCATGAGCTTGTGCGTTGTAGAGTATAATTTCTGCTGTATCTTTAGATACATATCCAGCTTTAAGAGCTACATTCAGTGATTTTTGATATGCCAAAGATAAAATAGAAGGTATTGTCTCAGGTGCAAAATAATTCGATTCTATTGCAAGGTTCAATGCAGACGAATACGATAGTTGTAATTCTTTTACATATTCTTTAACGTCAAGCGTTAAATCTTTTTCCCTAAATTGAAGACCTTCAGAAATTGCATAATTGACTAGTACACCAGCTTCAATTGGTTTTATATCTAATTTAGACATTAAAGATGCAAGTTTTTGAGATATGACATCACCTGATTTGGCAACTATTGTATCTTTTGTTACTGCAATACTGCCTTGATCGATCTTTGTTTGAACTTTCGCTTCTTTAAATTCAGAGAGGACAGGACCTGGCGGGATACCAGTATTACCGGCAGGTATAATAATATCCTTTGGTGCAATATCTCCACCTTTTGCAGGCAAAAAAACTTTATTTTCACTAAAAATTAAATTAAGTTTGAAAGGACTTAAATCAGTAAACATCAAGGCACATTGTCCTTCTAATTCTTTGCTTAAATCTTCTATTCCTGGAATTTTACTAACTTTTTCAAAAGCTCTTTGAGCAACTTTATTTTTAATTATTTTAATATTAATTTGATCGTGGAATTTTTTCCTTAAAGTCATTAACTGTGTAGCCCTGACTTTATTCATTTTTGATAAAGCAACAACATTATATTTTTTTGGGAGCTCTTGCAATTCTTGATACATAATTTGCTTTTTTTTGGGATATTTTTTAATAATTGAATCTGAACTCATTTGCTAGCCACTCTTGTTTTTTTGAGATAACGATGTTAAACTTACGCTATTGCTCATTGTAAATTTGACTGAAGTATTACGAATGTTCTTATCGCCTTGTGGTAATTTTTTTTCTAACAGAGCCAATATTGTATTTGCATTTTGATAAAGTTGAGTATCATCCATTTTTTCATCTCCTATTTTAGTAGAAATGTTTAGTTGGTTTCTGGTTCTAATTCTCACAGAGCTTCTTAATCTAGTCAATATACTTTCAATAGGTGCACCATAGGGTATGGGTGTTGGCATTTTACCTTTAGGTCCAAGAACTTGACCTAGGGAACGACCAACTGTTGCCATTAATGCAGTATCAGATAAAAAGAAATCATAAGCCTTTGCTAACTTTTTAGCTTCTTTTTTATTGGTACCAAGTCTATCGAGTTCATCAAGCTCTATTATCCTGTCTGCTTCTGCTCTTTTTGCTCTTGAACCCATTTCACCTGACGCAACTACACATACAGTCGCCTGACGGCTTGGTTTATTTGGTAAATGAACAACTTCATTAAAACTAAATCCTTTTTTAACATCAATATCTTTTAATACTATTGTAAGATCTACTGATTGATCGAAGTTTCGCTTTTTATAATCTTTTCTAGCATGTTCGATAAGATCTTTAAGTTCAACATCACTTGTCATGGTAAATGTATAAAGATTGAATAATCAGTTACTTAAAATCGTTTAGAATAAAATAAAAAATTACTGTGAAGTGAATCTTCTTTACTTTTATTTTATATATGAAAACAAATAAGTTTTATAAAATTTATATACCGAGGCGTAAAATCATTTTTGTATATGGCGCAAAAAATGACTGCTCTATGGTTAATCGTACTGACCATGATTACTTGTGCGGCAGTTCCTGTCTTCCTCGTTATCTTGACAGCACCTCATCCTACTCAATTCATTACTGCTATTGATGACAGGTTCCTAGACATTCGACCCTATTATATGATCACTGAATTCCCTTTCATCTATAGTTGATGGATGAATGGGAGATTATTTATTTTCTTTTTTATATCATTTTATAAACTTCTTTAAAAAATATTACTATAACAAGAGAGTAATTTATACTAATTCTTGATCTAAAAATGGCAGAAAGTAATCTTTTAAGTATGTTTTTTTGGTTGGGAGAGCTTACTCTTTCAAGTTGGATTCTATCATACGGTGCGGAACACCTTTCTGAAAGATTTGGTGCCAAATTCGTAGGCCGAGTATTATTAAGTATAGCTACAACTTTGCCAGAAATCGCTATCGTGATTTATGCTGCAGCACAGGGCTCGTTTGGTATCGCTATTGGTTCTGGACTAGGCAGCAACTTGTTAATGATGACATTAGGGTTAGCAATTATGTTGATTATTGCAACAACAAGGTTATCGAAGGCACCTCTCAAATACATTGATGTTAGTACTTTTAAATATGATATGATTTTTTTGATTTTAGCTGCTGTAATAAGTTTTGTGCTATTTTTAGATGGATTTAATTATGTTGATGGATTCGTTTTCATCGGTCTATTTGCAGCATATATAATACTATCATTATATGAAATGAAAGTCGAAAATAAGAATAAACTTACTAATAAAGATATCATTCAGAATAACAATGATAGTAACTATAACAAGAAATTAATTGTTGAACAAAATGTTTCAAATGGAAATAATGATAATAAGAAATTTATCAAAGCAATAGGAACTTTTTTCTTAGGAGCGGTAGGAATACTTTTTGGTGCAGGCCCTTTTATTCATTCATTGGAGGGGCTTTCTGTAGAATATGGGATATCCGCTGTAGTTCTTGCAGTAATAATTAGCCCAATTGCTGGAGAAATGCCCGAAAAGATTTCAATGATGATATTGGCTAGGAAAGGGGCAGCAGGAGCTTCCATAGCTATTGCAAACGTATTAGGCTCTAAAATACTTAATAATACATTATTATTGGCAGTAGCAGTCTTTGCTGCAATGTATTCATTTGGATTTGATAAAGTAATTGAATTGACTGAGATATTGTATTATCAAATTATTCTAGTTACAATTGTAACAATAATAGCTGTTCTACCAATGTTTAGAAAAAGAATTGGATTAAAATTTGGTTTTGTTTTATTGTTTATGTATATAATATGTATATTTATCCAATTTCTCTTTCCACAAAACATGCATTAGAATATTTATCTGACAAACAAAATTACAAGAATTTAAATATTTTCACCGACCAAACTGCATCTACAATTTTCGGTATTAAGGAGACATTCTTCACATACATAAAATTCATTGCAACCAAGTTGACTGCATGCCTCATATCGTTTGAGAAATCGTCCGCACTTACATTTTTTAGAAATCATTTGGGGTTTTTAACTAAACTTCGATGTTAGACTGTCTAAAATGAATATCCTAACAAGAAATGAAAAATTAAAAAGAAGTAATAAATAATTTATCCAAATAATGAGGATAATCCTTCTAATGCTTCTTCTTCCTTCTTTTCGGTTTTTTCTTCTTCAGCAGCTTCCTTCACAGCAGCTTCAGGTGCAGCAGCTCCGGTGGTTGAAGGTACACCAGCTGCTGGTGCCATTGTCATCGGAGCAGCCTTTAATGCCGCTTCAATATCTACATCTCCCAATGCTGCTACAAGAGCCTTTATTTTGACAGCATCCGGGGCAGAGCCTGTTGCTTTAATTACATTAGTAACATTATCTTCATTAATATCTTGTTTCAACTTGTGTAATAGTAATGCCGCATAAACGTATTCCATTAGTTATCAAAAACGGATTATTATAAAACCATAATATAAAACTTTCAACTTGTTACAAAATTTTTGCACTTCTAGCAACTGCATAAACATGTTCTTTTAAATCTCTATCATAGAGGGAATTCATTTTCTCTATTAAAATAGCACGATAATGATATTTTTCTTCTTCAGATTGAGAATATAAAACATCGGCAAAGAGATCTGCAATATTCTCTTTAATCCAACCTTCCAAGACAAAAAATCTCCTTTCATTAATCCAATTTACTTTATTGGTACTTTGATCAATATTGCCATAAAAATTACCTGTTTCGATTCTATCTATAAGGATAAAAATACAATTATTGGGATCAGGATCATTTAATACCTCTTGAGATCGCTTTCCTAATACTCCTTTTTGTACCTTTGAAATTAGTCCTAACGGTTTTATAAAAGATCCTAATATCAATAGCGAATTATTATTAACGGATTGAACTCTTCCCAAGATAATTCTTTTGAATTCGTTTTCGGGTTCTACTGCAAAGACATAATCTCCAGGCTTAATCTTACCAAGTCCAAACATTATTCGATGTTAAAAGATAAATTATATATTATTTACTATATCATAATCAATTGTAAAATTAATATCAAATATTATAACATATTGAAATGACATTGAAAAAATTAATGAAAAGTAACCAAAATTTTAAATTAAATTTTTAATTTATAACTACATTTATTAATCTAGATTTATAACGTATTCCGGATATAACTTGCAAAGGTTTGATGATCTTGATATGAAAATACTGACTGAGCTCACCCGTGATGCTAGTATTTCGGTTCCCCAATTAAGTAAAAATTTGAATATAAATTCTTCGGTTTTATATAGTCGAATTAAACGTCTTTCTAAGAGAAATCTAATTAAAAAATTTACTATCTTGGTTAATGAAAATATGCTTGGTCTCAATATAAAAGCAACAGTAGGAATCAATCGCGATCCAAAAAGAAAGGATCATATTCACAAAGAACTACTCAATATCGGCCAAGTAAGATCTTTATCGGAAGTCACCGGTAGATTTGATATGATTGTAAATGTTCATGCTAGTACATTAGAAGAATTGCATAATATTGTGATTGAGAGAGTTGGGAAAATCGATGGAATTCAAAATACTGAGACTTTTGTTGAAATGCAAAGAACTGAAAAAGATCCTGATTATTCAGACCAGGTATCCTGAGTTGACTTTGGTTTCAGGAGATTTTTTAATTATTTAAATAGTTAGATTCAAATACTAAAGATAATAGTTTAGAATTTATAATATAGAAATGATTAATATAATTTCATTTATAAAAAGAAGGTTGCTTGACATGTATCAAACCCTGTTATTAGCTAAAAAAACATCTAAAGATGATTATACAACACATATGAGATTTATATTACTTGGCATGGGAGTAGTAGGTGCGATGGGATTTACAATTAAGTTAATCGGTGAATTCTTAACATCAAAATAATCAGAAGTATTTGAGTACAGTTATAATTAGTTTTTATAACAAGTTCCTCTACAATTTACTTTTATTTCAAATTATTTTAAATCTTGATACGTGGATACTACAAATTCTCCGTTTAATCTAAAACTTGTGAATTGGAATCGTATAAAATTAATAATACGAAATTGTGGAGATATCAAGTCTCACCTATTCCAACTATATTTGATTTTGTTGATTAAGTTTTACTATATAATAAAATCAATCAAAAAACATAAAATCAATCAAAAAACATAAAATCAATCAATAAACCAAATTTTTTCAAAGTATTTAGGTTGAATAATTGATTATTCATCTGTCTAACTTATGCAAGATTTACCATATCTTTAATCTATAATAAGCTAGAAATATTTAATGAAGAATATTTGTATATTGGTGTTTATTTGTTTAAGTAAAGTTGATTTATTTGGGGTAAAATTAAATCCATGACCTTCGTTATATTCAATCTGTAAGGTTTTGTTGGTCCTTTCCATTACATCGTGACCTTCTAACTTTAAATGTAAGAATATATCTAATTTTTTTGGCCATTGTCCATTTGTTTTGTGTCCCCTCCATGTTTAAGAAATTCTTAGCCTTCTATTATGGTTAATTATCGACCATTTCTATTTTATATTTAGTAAGGGCCTACACATAGTTAAAGAAAACTTGGTCTAGAGTTCACAAGTTTGTTTATAACTCCAACCCAACGTTTTGACTGTTAACAATATTTTATAAAAGGATTATTTCTGTATCCCTATTTTTATTGGCTGTAATTAAGCTCAAGGAGTACAATGAACGCAAAAAATGAGTTGTCCTATTAACATGATACTGTAGATATTTTTTAGTCATTGGAGGCCACTCAGTTATTCCAAAGTTCCTTGAATTAGAACTACATTTACCATATTAAGAGGTAGAGTTGTTGAGGGTTTGGGTGGAATGAACTAAATAAGCATTAATATTATATAATTAAGGAATTCTTAGAGGACATTATAACATGAGATGCAAAGACCGATGAAATCATGAATTCTTTGTAGACCGAGTAGACTTGAACCTAGATGATACCATAACTTCGTTAGCACATCATATTAATAATAGTGAAAGGTTGTTAAAGAATTGATAATATGTTTTTAGTTATAGTTTAATATAAAATAAATATTGATGTTTTTATCTTGAAATTGATAAATTTGTATTGACAGTCACAATCATCACTAATACTAGTAAAAGCGTATAGAAAATATTATTGCTTAAAGCAAAATTTTATAAAAAATTGGCCAAATCAATACAGATAGAAATAAAAATAAACTATCAGATGACATGTTAAAGTCACTGAATTAAAGTAAGAAAGCTTCTTTAATTTAATAATAGATTCTATTGTAAATATGCTTAGACTATATGGAGAAGAGACAAACAATGCAATATGGATATTCTATATCATAACTTTATAACTATAATTTATGAACCGTATAAATAGCGGGCCCGGAGGGCTTCGATCCCTCGACTTCCTGCTCTCTTCTCAACAGAATAGAAGGCAGGCGCTCTATCCATGCTGAGCTACGAGCCCCTTCACAACAGAAAAAAGATAAAGCAAATTTAAAGATTATTACTTAAATATTTAAAAATATTTGAATTTCTAAATATTATTTATCTCTAATTTATATTTCTGAATAAATATATACAATTATCCTTAAGGATTTCTTTATCATTATGCAGGAAAAAAAAGAATTATCACTCACTATAAAAGAAACTGAAATTTATCCTAATCAAGAAATCCATGGAAGAATTGAAGTGAATTATAATGAAAGATTTGATACAATAGTAATCAATTCCCAAATTGAAAATTCAAGTGATATTTTCAATTATATCCAATTAAATGGAAAAAAAATTAATCATCCGTATGCACGTCTTTCTATCTATAAAAAAGACTTGGAAGAAAAAAGGATAGTTGATTTTATTGCGATTACACAACATATACCAAAAAATGACTTTTCTAAAGTTAAATTTCGAGCTTCTATTATACAAGAACATAAAGAAGTAACAAATGATATTTTGTTTCTGAGAATAAAAAAAGAGTCAAATGAAAATTTATGAAAAATTCTCGACTATCGTGACAGTTCCAGTCATCCAAGGATGTGGTTCACAATGATATGGATATTCTCCTTCCTCTGTAAATACAAATTCAAATGTACCTCCAGGTGGAACTAGTCCAATTGTGTCCATTGAGTCAAACTTTCCAGACAAAGGATCTTCATAATCATTATCCGTAGTTACCGTATGAGCTGTGGCATCATGATTTTCCCATATGAGTTTATTATCAACACCTAAAGCTGCTCTGGCTTGGATTGGATCGAAGAATATAGGGTTAGTGGGAAGGCTGGCTCCTTCGGCTATTGTTAATGTCAATGGCTGTGGAGGATTTGCAATTTCTTCTGGAATAGAAGGTTTGAGGTTTAATTCTTTAAGAAAAACAAATTGATAGAATGCCAAACTAATCGTTATTGCTATGATGAAAAATATTATAGTTAAGCCGCCAATACTACTAAATTGCTGGGATCTTTCCATATCAATATAATATAGTGGAGAGTTTCGTTAATTTAAATTTTTTATTTTATTAGTATTTATAACTAATCTCTACCCCACATTTTTTTATATGGATCTTTATTTTTTCTGCCACCTTTGAAAACCTTATTCAAGATTCCATTGTTCTTTATTTGACCCACGGAATTGTTAGATGATGATGATGATGATGATGATGTTAATTCAGGCTTATCATTCCCAGATTCTGCTAATGATCTTTTTGAATTTTGTAAAGCCTTTATCCGATCAGACTGTGGTATAGCTGGAGGTGGAGGATTATTTGCATTTGACCGTCCATGTCTATAGATATGGAACATGCCTGCAAAAACTAGCATAATAATACCAATAATGAACAATGATATGTTTTTCATACCATTAAGTAGTGCATAATAAGCTGCAATATTCAAGTATATTTGAAATCCTATTAACGCTACAAATACATAATATACCCATTTTTCAGGAAGACTTATTACACTCTCTTTCTTTTTGGGCTGACGTTTTGCATTAGCTTCTGCATTTTTAGCCAATTTTATCATAAGATATGTAAATCCAAATGATAAAGGAACTAGAGCGATCATTACACTATACAGAAAAATTGGATCGATAACCAATCTGTCTAAGAGAGATTTTGTTCTATCAGGATCGATGTAGAAACCCCAGTACGTAGTCACTACAATCTGGGCAATACTTGTAATTCCTATTGCAGTTACAAGAGGTCTGTCCTTCCACGAAAATTTCTTATATCTATCTATAAAAGGAACGACAAGTAATGTGAATATGAATAGCCCTGGCCATGCCACTCCTGTAACGAATTTATCATACTGAGATCGTAGAAAAGCATACAATCCAGTGAGGTACCATTCTGGTACGGTTATTCCAGGTGGGACATTAGGATCAAATTTTAAACCCATATCAACTGGGAAGACTCCTCCAGTGATCATTATTGCCCCTGTAATAGCCATTACCATTGGCACGTCAAAAACAAGAAAGCGGGGGAAATGAACAGTCATTAATCCTATTAATGCAATGGGAAGTAAAAAGACATGAAATGCATAAAACCGTAATACAAAGTCATGGAACCCAGACCCAAAGAAAGCGTCCCTCATATCAGGACCTAGAATAGGTATAGAATTAGTGAGTGATGCAGCGATAGATATAGCTAATTCAGCTCTTTCACTAAAAATAATATCATATCCAGTAAAGGCTTCTAAAATCGTTAGCACTCCTATGAGGATTCCAGTAACCCAAAGTATCTCATTTCTAATTTTATATCGACCACTAAAATACTGATAATACATATGAAGAATTGCCATCATAACCATAGCATTCGAAGCATGATAGTGAATATTCCTGAGATGAAAACCATATGGTATAGTATCGTTAATATTTTCAACACTATCCCAAGCTCTGTCAAGAATGGGTTCATACCACAACATAAGAAGAGCACCAGATATACCTAGAATTATGAATAATACAAAAGTAAGCATTCCTAAGAAGCCCAAAGGACTAACAAATCTGGTAGGAAATGTAAATTTTAAACCCATAAAGATTGTTCTATCAACTCCGGCGTAAATCCACCTAAAGAGTCGAACTAGACTGTTTTCACTATGCAATGAAGCGGCCATAACCAACTATCCCATTTGCGTTTACATTCCAATTAGGAGGCAATATCCATATATAGCCATCTTTATCTACTTCCAAATCCAGCACGGGAAGAACATTTGAAGGTGGCGATTGTAGAGCAGCCGGTCCAGCAAAGGCCTTGCCTGTAGCAGGATCATACATACTTCCATGACAAGGACATTCACCTCTTTTTCGACCTTCACCAGGCCAATACTTCCATAAACACCAAAGATGTAAACAAACCATACTATAGGCACGAAAGGCTGAAGCTTCATTATTCTCTCCTCCAAGTTCGGATGGAAGTCGTATGAATTGCCACGTTCTAAATGCCTCTTTATTGAGAGCAGCATCTTCAGATATTGGATAAATTATAGCTTCGGAATGATTAACCTTAAAGGTTTTTACATTAGCTTGCGAACCATCCGGTAGTTGAACTTTTGATTTTTCTGTAGTTGAGCCACTTGGGTTAGGTAAAAATTTTCCCCAGTCCACAAAAGGTGTAAATGTCAATACAGTACCTGCTGCAGCCAATAATTTTAAAAAGTCTCTACGTGAAATTTTATCACTCCCCTTTGCTTGGGGCTGTCCAGACATTACAATATCAGATGAAAAAATATATTATAAATCTTTGTTCCAATGTATCTATTTTACCAACAGGTGATTAGTAATACGAAACCCCTAACCCTTTAACATTCTAATTTTAAGAATTCCGTTTAGGTATGACACATCCTGAATCACCGAAATATGCATATCCTCCCTAAGTGGAATAGATACAATAGGATTAGCTGACCCATCAGAAAAAATTTGTAAACTGTGTGTACTTGGTTCATATAGAGCGCGTAAATTTTGGATATTTCTCAAACCTTTTAGTTCCACTAAAACTTCGTAGTAAGTATCACTCTCAATAATATCCGGATGAGACACTGAATTTTGTATGTTGTTCTTATAAAATCCTCTTGAGTATACCTTAGGGGGTTTATTTAAATACGTATTTTTGCCGCCAACTGATCCTTGAAATACCGAAGGGAAAAATGTCTTTGCTAGAAAGCTAACACCAGCACCTACTACAAACCCTCCAATATGAGCTAGATATGCAACTCCGCCCTCTGGATTAAAAATACTGAATACTACCTGAAGAATAAACCATATCGGTATGTATGCAAGAGCAGGGATTCTCACTGTTGTAATAAAAAATGCTGTTATAACAGTAAATATTTTCGCCCTAGGAAATAGTACTAGATAGGCTCCTAGAACTCCCGAGATTGCTCCGGAAGCACCTACTGCAGGAATTTCACCTCCGCCAACTGAAACTGCATAAAAACTATGGATTATTCCAGCTGCTATACCCCATAATAAATATAAAATCAGGTACTTAAAATGTCCAAATCTATCCTCAATATTGTCACCAAATATATACAGAAAGACCATATTTCCTATAATATGAACGACTCCACCATGAAGAAACATTGAAGTAATTAAAGCAAAGTAATCTCCTTGAAAGACAAGATCCGGAACTGTACCATAATTATAAAAGATTTCATTAACCTTTAACGGATTACTAAAAAAATTTGTAGTGACTGCTTCCCATATAAATATTATAACATTTAATGCGATAAGAGAGTAGTTTACATACGGACGTCCATGAAGACGCGGTGTATCATCATGAATAGGAAACATTTATTGCAATGCATCCATTCGTAGCATACTATACTTGAAAAGGATTACTACTTGGTAAAAAGTCATCTCTTTTTCCATGAGCCTTTTTATTATGACGTGAAAGATGCTCTTTATCTTGAAATACGATATTACAAAGTTTACATTTCATTCCATTAGATTCTTTATCTTTTTTTCTCTTTAAAATATCAGAAAATACCATAGTGTACCCCTTCTACAATGTTATTTTTAAATTATATTAATTAGACTATTCATCAGTTAGAAAAATCATATTAAGAAAAAATATCATATTATGAAAAAATTTTATTCCATTACAATCATTGTGAGTGTAGATTTGACGCCGGGTAATTTTCTCAGCTTCCAGGTAATAATTTCTTTAACTTTATCCATTGTATCAGATTCTACTTTTGCAATAATATCGTACACACCATAGACTTGAAAAACTTCCTTGACTCCTTCTAAATTCCTCAGTTCTTTTACTATGGAATCTTCACTTCCTAATTCGGTATTCAAAAGTACAAAAGCACCAGGCATGACTTTTTATAATAAAATGATATATAAAAACATGCTGAAAAAGAGGTAAAGGAGATATTATGTCTCATTTAATTTTTGGTCATCGAAAGGGCCAGCAATTTCCCACTGATAATTAAAAAAATCAATACACCATTCATGAAAATTTTGGTCTTGACTATAGAACATAATATTCAAATCTGGTTCACCTTTAAGATTTGGAAAGAGCAGACAAGCTTCTTGCTCATTGAATATTGTCATTATACTAACCTTATTTATCATCTTTCTTTCTACCATACCTTTAGAAATTTGATTTACCCAACCTATTTTCTGTAATAATTCTGCCCTTCCTTTAGGAATAATCGTATCTTTTGAAAAAATATAAGAAAACTTGATGCCCGTCTGGATTTTATTACTTACGGTCTCAATTAAATCTAGTGGTACCTGTGACATGATTTCTTTTATATAGACTTTTGAGTTCCAATAGAGGGTTTTCCAGCGCTGCAAATTTGCCATTACTCCAAATACAATTTCACTATTTTGTAAAGAACCTATACGTTGAATGAATTTTAATGGCAGTTCTTCTATTGAATGTTCAATAAAATACTGTTTATTTTGTAAAAGAAATTCATATCCTGGAATTAGGAAAACAATAGATTTACCATAAGAAGTTAATCCTAAATCACCTTCTCCATCTTTAAAAACTAATCCAGATTCAACTAATCGGATAATGTTTCTATGTGCTTCTTGCATAGTTGCATCCAATTCAGTTGACAACTGAGATAATCTGTACTTGTGTTTAGAGAGCTTTAACAACATAGAAAGCCTCAAATCTCCAGCCAATTCAAAGAATAAAGATTCAGTTTTTTCGGGAGGATTATTATGCATTTTATTATATTATATTTCTGTTCAAAGATTTAAACTTGAATAATTCTAAGAATTAATTTCAATTAGAACAATCCTGAGTGTTTATTTTAAGAAATTATGGATATATTCGTCTAATAGTTCTTGGAAAAGGCACAGTATCTTTAATATCAGTAAAATTGAGAATCCATCTCATCAATCTTTCTATACCCAACCCAAATCCTCCATGAGGTACTGAACCATATCTCCGTAAATCTAGATACCAATCATAATTACTCTGTTCTAAACCTTCTAACATTATTCTCTTTTCTAATTTATGGAGATCATCTTCTCGTAATCCTCCAGATGTTATTTCACCAAAACCATTGGGAGCAAGTAAATCAGCTGCGATGCCTATTCCCGGGAGCGAAATATCTTCTTTGACATAAAACGGCTTTATCTTTAATGGATATCCGATGACAAATAATGGTTTGGGAGAGTTTATAGTAAGGAGTCTTTCTGATTCGATATTGAGATCATCACCGTATTCAATTTTTCTAGATGAATCATCATCTACTATCTTAAATTCTGCATTTTGTAGTTTATCAATTGCCTTTTCATAAGTAATTCTGTTAAATGGAGGTGAAATTTTCTCTAACTCGGATACATTTCTTTTCAAAAATTCAAATTCTTTTCTATTACTTTTCAAAACATTATAAATTATAAAAGAAATTAATTCTTCCTGAAATTTCAAAAGATCCTCTAAAGTTACCCATGGTGCTTCGGCTTCTAAATGAAGAAATTCAGTCAAGTGTCTAACTGTTCTAGATTTCTCAGCCCTGAACGAAGGAGTCATAGACCATACTTGGCCAAGAGAAAAGATCATAGCTTCCAAATATAATTGTGCACTTTGTGATAAGTAAGCCTCTTCATCAAAATATTTGAGATTAAATAATGTAGAACCCCCCTCTACAGCTCCTTTTACTAATACTGGAGCGGTTATCTCAAGCCAATCATTGTCGGTAAACCACTTTCTTGAAAAGTGGAGAATGGAAGAACGAATTTTTGAAACCATAGTCATCCGTCGAGTTCTAACAGCAAGATGTCGTTTTTCTAAAAGTAGATCAAGGCTTTGATACTCTCCTATAGGATAATCATTTTTTGATATATTAAAAATATGAATTTTATCTGCTTTTAATTCATAACCTCCCTCAGGTGCGCGTGAATCTTTTTGGATTAGTCCAAAAACCTCAACAGAAGATTCTATAGTGATATTATTTGTTTTTGAGGAATCAATAATACATTGGATAATTTCTCCTCTATCATCTCGAATTAATAAAAATGTGTTTTCTTTTTGCTTTCGGATACGATGGATCCAACCTTTCACAGAAACATATTTACCTATATATTCATCATTTTTTAATTCTCCACATCTAGTATTCAATAGGATTGAGTCGTTTTAATATTTTAAATTCATTATGTTTTAGATAGGTATCAGAAGAATGTAAGTATATGTATATCCATATTATTAAACTTTCAACTATGAAATTGTATAGGTACTTTTACATCCAGTTATGATAAATAAAAAATTAAATAATATGAATTAGTGTCTGTTCCTACGAATTAGAAAAAATGAGCAAATCACTCTGGTAATGAATCACAAACCATTTTGTCTTTCTCATTTTTAACAAACAAATAGCGGTTATCCTTAAAAATAAAAGTCAATTCCTTTCCCTGTACCTCAATATCCAGTAACTCTTGTCCTTTTATTCCATCATATTTTGCCATATCCCTTAATTGTAATTCAACATTTTTAAAAATTTCGATTCATTTTTAAAAAAATTTATATGAATTTACGTGGACTTACGAATTGACTAGTTGTATTTCTTCTTCATTGGATCTTCCAAGCAGTTTTGTAGGATCAGTAAAGTTATGTTTACCCCAGGAAACAACTACATTCGCATAAACTGTAGAAACTTTATCAGTAATTGATGACAATTTAATATCAATAATTTCCTCAATATCAAATAACTTGGATTTGGCTTCTTCTTCCGATTCAGGATAAAAAGGACTGTCATCTTTAATGATAAAAATCCATATTCTATGATGAATTTTTGGATTCCTTGTCCAAAAAAAAACTGCTTTCCTAATAAATTTTCCAGAGTATATAACTTTCCTTTTGAATTTCAAGTCCACATTTATTGTTATCCGGAATGTGTTATCAAATTTATTATATGCTTTTTCCCATAAGGGTTGATTAAATAATTCTCTAATTTTACCATTTATTTTCAAACTTAAATTAAAAGATATTCGTTCATTTGGCGTAGTTTTACTAGTTACTTTAGTTAAAACAATGTTATCTAATGAATTTATTTTTTCACTCAATGATTAATTACCATGTGGTATGATTTATATCCTAAATATGTACTTCACTATTTAATGCAAGCAGAAATTACAAACTATTCTAGTAATGAAATAGAATTAAAGTTAAAAGACGAAGATATTTCTATTATGTACATTATACAACATCATATCTTAAAGGAAAATGATATAGAATTTGCCGGCATCGTGATGAAACATCCATTGATCAAAGAGTATTTGATGAAAATAAAAAGCAAGGAAAACCCAATGGACATTTTAGATAGGTCAATCAAATCTGCTGATGAATTTTTAAAAGATATATCACTTTCAATTGAATCTTCCCAACAAAAGGTGTTATAAGTTGAAATTCTGTCCAAATTGTGAAACAAGAATGCGATTAAAATTTGAAGAAAATCAAGTTGCGTGTCCTAAATGTGGGTTTACCAGTTCTGAACAAAAATCTACTGTTACAGTTAATGTTGGTAACATAACATCACAAGAACAAAGTGCTTTAAGAATATTGGACGGTGAAAATACTACACAGACTCTTCCTACTCTTAATATAGATTGTCCCAAATGTAATAATAATTTGGCAGTCTGGTGGATGCTTCAGACTCGATCAGCTGATGAAGCAACTACTCAATTCTATCGTTGCACGAAATGTAGCCATACATGGAGAAACTACTCCTAATAGCTATAATTTAGATCTCCAAAAGATTTCTTGAAATTTTAATAGTAAGATTTAAAATTGTCTGATGTTAGCCTGAACATTGTATAATTTGACATTTCTAGCAAAGACAAAAACTCCGGACGAATGGAAAGCCATTACATCTGCAATATCTACTCTCGTTGATGAAGCAACCTTTGAAGCATCAGTCGAAGGAATATCATTTAGAGGAATGGACCCTTCACACGTAGCATTAATTGATATTTATTGGCCTAACTCTTCATTTGAAAAATACGACTGTGATTCATTAATTAAGTTTGGTGTCAGAATCGATGAATTTTCTAAATTAATAAAGAGATCCGAAAAAAAGGATTCAATAGAATTATCTATCAATAAAGAAAGTATGTTAATCCTCAAAATACAAAATGGGTATAAAAAAGAATACAAAATGAGATTAATTGAAAGTTCTTCTAGCTCGACTCCCCTACCAAAATTAAATTTCAATTCAAAAATAATATTAACAGCATCTGCATTTGATAAAATATTATCAGACATTCAAGTACTTTCTGAATATATAACTATTGATTGCAAATCCGATAGTATTAGATTTTTAGGGAGAGGGGATTCCGGTGAAGCGGATATATTTTTAGAATCTAAAAGTGAGGGTTTAGAAGAGTTAACTTCTAATGAAGACAGTCTTGGAACATATAGTATCGACTATTTAATCAAGATCACCAAGGCAATAAGTGCAGTTGGTGGGTCTGTGATTGCCGAATATTCTAGTAAAATGCCTCTTAGACTCGAATTTACTGTTGCAAACCTTGGAAGAATTCACTTTTACCTAGCTCCGCGTATACAAGATTAACAATAATAAATTAAATCCTCTCTTTAGGTTTATGGTCGCTCTTATCGAAGCATTAATCTAGGAAAACAGAATACTCATCAGGTATATGCGTATTGTTATGAAATTCGGAGGATCATTATTGGATAACGAAAAAAAGATCCTTAATGTAATAAATATAATAAAAGCATATTATTCTCAAAACTATGAAATTGTAGTTGTCATTTCCGCTCTGTATGGAATTACCGATAAAATTTCAGAATTATGTGATGATATCAAAAAAATAAATAGAAATTCACTTAATTTGTTTCTTCAAAACATTGAAAATGTTCACATTAAGCTAGTTGAGCAAGTCATACACGAAGAGAAAGATAAACATCAATTATTAGATCTGCTTAAAGATTTGTTAAATGAATTCAGGGATGTATTACTAGGCATTTCTATTTTAGGGGATATAACCCCAAAATATAGAGATTATCTTTTATCCTTTGGAGAACGATTATCAACCCCTATAGTATCTTTTGCTTTAAAATCTACCGGTATTAAATCTGTGTATTTGAATGGAAAAGAAGTAGGAATCTTAACCGACTCTAACTTTGGGGATGCTAAGCCATTGATGAATACAACTAAACTTAGAGTACATCATAAAATTGAGCCATTAATAAAACAAGGAATAATTCCAGTTGTTACCGGGTTTATTGGTTGTGATCAGAACGGCAATACAACCACGATTGGTAGGGGGGGCTCTGACTATTCAGCAACTATAATCGCTGCAAGTATAAATGCCAGTGAGGTGTGGTTATGGGGCGATGTGAATGGATTGATGACTGCAGATACAAAGATTGTTAAAAATGCGCTCGTTGTTGAAGAGGTTTCGTTTTCGGAGGCCTTGGAATTATCAATGTTTGGTTCAAAGTATATGCACCCAAGAGCATTAGAGCCTGTTATGGATTCTAAAATTTCCGTGAGAATAAGGAATGCGAATAATATTGATCATCCTGGCACATTAATCACTCAATTGCCCACTCTAACTTATAATAAGACTGTAAAATCAATAACTGTAATTAGAAACACAGCGCTTATAGACGTTAGTGGGGGAGGATTAATAGGTTCCCCTGGGACAGCTGCAAAAATCTTTGATGCTTTAGCAAAAAATCATGTTAATATCATGATGATTTCTCAAACTCCTTCAGAGTCGAGTATTACCATTGTAGTAAAAAAACAAGATTTAGACAAAGCTATTATGACACTAGAGTTAAATTTCCTTGGAAAATTGATTAAGAGAATAGATGTTAGTGAAAATGTTGCCGTTATTGCTGTAGTTGGATCAGGAATGAGAGGTATTAAAGGGGTGGCAGCTAAAACCTTTGGAGCAGTCGCTAAAAAAGACATAAATGTAATTATGATAACCCAAGGATCTTCTGAACTTAATCTTGCGTTTGTCATTGATGACAAAAATTGCGAGGAAGCAGTCAATGTTCTCCATCAAGAATTTATAAATTCTAATGAGTTATCAGCAAAAAGTTAAATTTTGTTTCTAATATGATGTACAAGTTGTCAAAAGGAAAATTGTATGTGGTGGGTGTTGGACCAGGTAATCATGATCATATGACATATAGAGCAAAACAGGTAATTGAAGAGAGTGAAATCATAGTAGGATATGACACATATGTTTCTCTTGTTGAAGATCTAATTGAAGGAAAAGAGATTTATCGATATGCAATGACACAAGAAGTAGACAGAGCCAATCAAGCAATAGACTTTGCAGAGAATGGAAAAATAGTTTCTCTAGTTTCTTCTGGTGATCCAGGTATATATGGTATGATTGGTTTAATTTATGAAATTTTAGCAGAAAAAGGATGGACCAAAGAGAGAGGGATGTATGTTGAATGTGTGCCTGGCGTTTCTTCCTTGAATTCCTGTGGTGCTCTAGTAGGTTCTCCATTAATGACTGATTTTGCAGTAGTTAGCATGAGTGATCTTTTGGTACCGTGGGAAATGATAGTAAAAAGAGTAGAAGCAGCTGCAATAGGGGATTATGTTACCGTAATATACAATCCAGCCAGCAAGAAAAGAATTCACCAATTAAGAGATACAAGGGATATCCTATTAAAATATAGAAAACCTGATACTCCTGTGGCAATAATAAAGGGAGCCTATCGTGATAGTCAAGAGATAGTTTTAACAAATTTACAAGATATGTTAAATCATAGCGATATTATCGGAATGATAACAACTATAATAATAGGAAACTCATCGACATATAATTATAATAACATGATGATCAACCCAAGAGGTTATAAATCGAAATATCAATTAGTCAAAGAGTAGTAACGGATAGAAAGTTATCTTAAGTAACTTTCCAATTAACCGATTTTCGTTGAACAGATTACAATATTGGTTCATTGTTTTTGAAATGATTTCTTATAGGTTCTATTAGTTTACACAAATATGTTGAGGTAGATTGTTTTATATCTTGAGGATGAATTTTTTGTTTGTCATAGTCTTCTTTTAATTCTGAATAATTATCATAAGATATAGTTCCTCCATATTTTGAAGGACGTTCAATTATAAAATTGTTGAAACTATGAAATAAAATATATTTTATAATTTCAAGAATTGGATTATTCTCTGAAACACCAATAGGACAGAACGATTTCATGATTTTCGCTTCAATTGTTTTATTATCGTCATGAATAAATATTCCACTCATTGGCTTACTTTTGCTCATTTTACTAGAAATCCTCAAATCTTCTGAACTATCTTCAGTTAATCCTAATGTGACAGGTTCAGATAGTCCTGGAAGTAAATGGTGATGTAAACTGACTGGAACTTTCCATTTCAATTTTGGGAAAACTTCCCTCATAAGCATATGTATTTTTCTCTGGTCGGTACCGGAATGTACAAGATCTAAATCCAGAGCGTGGATATCAGTCGACTGCATAGCAGGATAAAGAAATTGAGAAAAGTCGAGATTTTCGTTTGCATTTCTTCCCATAATTGTCAAGGATCTCATTGTTCTTGATAGAGTAATGTGTTTGCAAAATTGCATAAAATTCTTCCAATAATCTCCATATTCTGAATAAAGTTGACTTCCAAGAACGATATTTACATTAGGACAAAAAAATCTAAAAGCTTCTGAATAATATTTAGAGATTTCATTTATTTTACTCCAGTTTCCCTCTAATTTATTGTTGATAAATGTATGCCAATCAGCGAGAAATACGGTAGTGTGAAAATTCGCTTTTATTAAATCATTTATTTTAAAACCTGGCAGAATAAGACTTCCAAGATGGAGCTTGCCTGAAATTTCTAGACCTATGTAATGTTTAGGCTTGGTGTTAGTCTGGAGAAGATTTCTTAACTCATTAATCGTAACAATTTCTTCCGTTGGCTCGGAAGTTATAAGTGAAAGCTTTGATTCTAAATCCATATAGACTTTCGAGATGTCAATAGTAATTAAATTTTACATCTTTGAAAAAAAACTAGGGGATCAAATTATATTTTCTTCCTATTCACATTGTATAGATTTTACATTGATTTTTTCCACTAAATTTTAATGATTTCCACTAAATTTTAATGAGTAAAAACAAATTAATTTATTGTTTCTCTAGATTTCATTACAGTTATAGAAAGAAATCTAGAAAAATAGTCATAACACAGATTTGACATGGGATATAAACATCAAACAGTGAAAATATAAAATATCTCTATGAAATTTCTTAAATCTACTAAATTAATACGTAATTATTATCATTTTTTTATAGAGTTTGTAAATATAATTCGTCGTTTAGGGCTGTAAAAAGTTGCTATTTGTTAAAAAATAAGAATATAAAGGCTCGTAAAAATATTTTCCTTGTAAAAAATGAAATTATTAGAATATCAAGGAAAGGAGCTTTTTAAAGATTATGGGATCAAAGTGCCAAATTCATATTTAGCTAAAAATATTGAAGAAGCCAAAAAAGGTGCTGAAAAAATTGGCTTTCCATTTGTATTAAAATCACAACTAACAGTAGGTGGTAGGGGAAAGGCTGGAGCAATTTTAAAATGTAAGAATGAGAAGGAACTTGAGGAAAAATTTGAGGAACTCATCAATAAGGAAGTAAAGGGAGAAAAGCCTAAATCAATTTTACTGGAAGAAATGGCTGACATAAAAAGAGAGTTTTATTTGTCTTTTTTTCTCAATAGAACTAAAAGATGTTATTCAATCATTGCTTCTTCCCAAGGAGGTATAGAGATTGAAAGTGTAGATAACAAGATTATAATTGATCTCCCTGATGTGAATGAGATTTCATCAGAATTAGCAGCTGACGTGGCTGATAAAATGAACCTTACCACTAATGAAAAAAATACCTTTATAGATTTAATTCAAAAGTTATCAAAACTAATTTATGAAAAAGAAGCTGAATTGGCTGAAATTAATCCATTAGCCATGCTAGATGGGGGGAAATTTGTAGCATTGGATGCCAAAGTGATAATAGATGATAATGCTTTATTCAGACATGATGATCTAAAAAAGTATGAAGAATTGTCAGAATTAGAATCTCAGGCAAACAATAATGGATTTTCATTTGTGGAGTTGGATGGAGATATGGCAATTATTGGTAATGGGGCTGGCTTAGTGATGTCAACCTTAGATATGGTTAGTGATGCGGGAGGCAAAGCAGGAGCATTTTTAGATTTTGGAGGAAGAGCTACAACTGAATCAATATATCAGGCTTTAAAAGTAATAAGTAAAGTAAATAAAATTCGTGCAATTCTTGTCAATTTATTTGGTGGAATAGTAAGAACAGACCTAGTTGCACAAGCAATTCTTAATGCATATAATGATGGTACTATTAAAGTACCTGTTTTTGCAAGAATAACTGGAGCTGAATCTGAAAAGGCACGAGAATTGCTTAACAATAGTAAAGCTAGATTGTTTAACACTGTAGAAGAAGCAATAAATGCAGCGGTCCAATACTGATAGAAAAAGTGAATTAAAATGAGTATTAAATTTGATTTATTAGATATATTAATTGGTAACGAAAATGATAAGGATTATAAAAATAAGCCTATCATTATTCAAGGAATTACTGGAAGTTTTGGATCCACCCATACAAAACTTATGAAAGGCTATGGAACAAATATTGTTGCAGGAGTTACACCAGGCAAAGGAGGCCATTCTTTTGAAGATATCCCCGTTTTTAATACTGTTGCCGAATCTGTTAAGGACAACTCTGTAGAGATTTCAGGAATTTTTGTCCCTGCACCATTCTTTTTAAATGCAGCAAAAGAAGCAATAGATAATGGAATAAAGTTACTAGTCGCAATTCCAGAACATGTTCCTATAATTGATTCCATCAAAGTATTAGAATATGCTAAAAAAAGAGGCGCCAAAATGATTGGTCCAAACACTCCGGGCGTCATAGTACCAGAAATAATGAAGGTAGGAATTATGCCAGCCAAACCTTTTACTAAAGGTTCGACAGTGGTTTTCTCAAGAAGTGGAACGCTCATGTATGAAGTATCATATACTCTATCTAATGCAGGATATGGACAAAGGTTTTGTCTTGGAATAGGGGGAGATCCAATAAACGGAACAAATCTTATAGAAGCTTTTGAACTCATAAAGGAAAGGGACGATGTTGAATCAATTGTAGTCGTAGGCGAAATAGGTGGTGACGCAGAAGAAAATTTAGCAGAATATATCATTTCAACCAATTTTTCAAAGCCAGTTGTTGCCTATGTTGCAGGTAGGGCTGCTCCTAAGGAAAAGAAAATGGGTCATGCTGGAGCAATAGTCTATGGAAATTATGGTTCTGCAGAGTCTAAGGTTTCAAACTATTCCAAGGCAAATGTACCGGTAGCAAAAAGTCCTAGTGAAGTTCCTGAATTATTAAAATCTAAACTGAAAAAATAACCTAGACAAGAAATCTTTTTAATAACTCATCCTTCTTTATATTATAGACCAAATGCAGGAAAATAGATTTTGTGACAGATGTATGCAAAAAACTTTACAGGAAATTGTTGAAAATGAGGAGACAATATATACATATAAACGTAAAAAGATTTACAAATGTACCATGTGTGGTAGTACATCATATAAAAGAGGCTTAAGACCATCTGCGGAATCTGTTTACTAACTAAGAAGTAATAAGAAAATAAGTATTAAACTAAAAATATGTTTCAAAATATTTTAAATAATTTTTTAGAAGTCAAAAGACAATATATTCAAGACTTTAAACCAACAAGTATAATTTCGGAAATAATACCAAATGAATTTTCAGATTTTTTGCCTATTGATAAACAATTATTAGCAAAGCTTCACCAATTTATTTCTATCAACCCAATTTATTTTAAGAAAACAAATATTTCAATTAATAATCTAAATTTTACTGCTTATGAAGGTGATGTAAATGAGTTTTACTTAAGTAGTAAGAAATATGACACAAATTATCAACCATTTTACCCGACATGGATGTTATCTGCATTTTTACTTTGTATCAAATCAAAGGAGTTAGGATTTACTGAACTTATAGATATTGGTGCTGGAGATGGAAGAATACCTTATTGTGGTTCCTTATTAAATTTTAAATCATTTGGAATTGAGTTAGATGCTAGTTTAACTGAATTGCAACTTGATATATGCAAAAAAACTGGTATCAAATATGAAACGATAAATGACGATGCTTCTAGTTTCGATTTTGAGGAACTTGATTTATCTATGCCAATTTTTTTCGTATCCGGGCTTCCTGAAATGGGAGAAATGTTTATTGAAAATTTGATAAAAACAACCATTCAAAATGAGTTCAAATTATTTGGAATTATATTTTTGGGAAGTACCTTCAAAAGACAATTTGCGAATAATGTGCCTAATTATGGGTGGGGGGAAATTATTAAAAAAAATAATTTAAAAATAATAGATGAAATTAATCTTCCAACTCATTGGACAAATGATAATAATAGTGAAACCACTTATATAGTTACAAAAAAAAAGGAATGAATACCTAATCGGCTTAATTAAATAATATTATAAATGACAATACCAAAAATGCGGCACTGATTTAATGATCAGTTTTTATAAGGGAATGATAAAAAAATAAATTTTATTTCCTATTAATTATAGAATTAAAATAACAATTTATTAAAGAAAGTAAAAATTTAACATCATTAAGCATTACGTTTATTCTTATTCATTCTAGTAGCCATAATTTCCTGTAATACTTGTTCCATGTAATCTTGAACGTTCTCTTCAGTAAAAGAGCTTTCAATTCCTGTTTTCTCCTCTAATTCTTCCTCCTCTTTTTTCACAATGTGTTTTACGTTATCAATAGCTTTTTGTAGTTCTCTCGTCATTTGAGCTTGACCAATATTACCTAATAAACTTGAATTCTTGATTGTTAAAGTTCTGATTTTGCCTCTTAACTGTATATCATTTGAAAGAGATATAGCAGAGGCGTATAAACCAAAATTCAGTAAATAGATACTTACAATAATGAATGATAATGAAGAAATGCCGTAAGGAGGAAATGCTGTAGCTATAACAGTTGCCTGCGTCACAGTATAAATTAAAATAATACCATTTGCACTAATTATTAAAAATCTTCGGATTGGATTATTTTTATCTAATTTATTAGCAACTTTCCAAAAAGAATATCCGAAAATAATCCCACCTAAAGTATTAACAAGAGATTGAAAAACATAATAATAGAATAGATCTTCCTCGTGAATAGAAATTTCCATTATATGAAAGGTATTCAAATTAGTAGACATGTAAATAATGAATACCAATACTAAACCAAAAATTAATTTATATTTATTTATTTTTTCAGTATAATGGGATAATAAGAGATATGACGCAATCAAGAGCATTATGAAAGAGATTGTTTGTAAATAAGACCAATAATTAGTCAATATATCAAGAATGTTCTCGTCAATATCTGGGTAAATAATTGGCATATTAGAGGTAATTAAAATTGGTTTTTCAATAAGTAGAAGGTTATCAGACATAAATATAATAAAGTTACAGAAAGAAAAAAAAATAAAACCCAAACCATAAAATAAAAGATTATACGAATTTTTCCTTTCTTTAAACCATAAAAGAAATTTGAGCCCAAATAATCCTAATATAAAAGACCCTATAAAACAAGAAATATTGTTAGGTATCAAAAGATTTATTATTGAATAAGTTGAAAATAGTATGGTTGATAATACTACTACTATAAGATTCAAAATCAAAATATAAC
>JANWKP010000092.1 GCA_025451315.1 Nitrososphaerales archaeon
ACTGCATGATACCGCTTTCTAACTATTGCTAACTCCTTCTTTAATATGTCTATATGACATTCTTCTAGGTACACCTCTCCTTGTACAATAATCATTTCTTCTCACTTTGTTTATTGTGTAGGAGGGGTGACACATGTCTCTTAGATTACCAGTTTGGTTGGATGATTGTTCAAGAAAGGTAGTTATAGTAGATGGTCTGAAAGAAAAAGATCGACAGACGTACTCGACTTGCTTGAGGATTGGATAATAAACAATGGTACCCGAGACTGTGATGCACGACAATGGAAAACAGTTCACATCTAACATATTCTGACATTTCCTTGTACAAAATCACATCCGAGATAAACGAATTCCAAACTCCTATCCCCACAGATGCAAGGAAAGATAGAAGCATATAATAAAATAGTAAAAAATGAATTCCTAGGACTAGAAAACATATCAAACATGGACGATGGTAAGTTAAGATATGACATGTTTGTCAAAGCATACAATGAAACCAGAGAACATGGAGGAATTAATGGTCTTACTCCATCAGAGATGTCTCTACAAAGGTTAATTACATCCACGATACACACGAAAACTAAACAACATGGTGTAACCATGTAGGTATTTAAAAGTGTAACCTATCTGTGTAAGTACAACATGTAATAACCCTCTTGCTATTAAGAATTTTAGCAAGTATTATTTTTTACAACTTCAAAAAACACTGATTACATATATGATTTTCAGTCGCCTGGTTGACTGCGACGGCTTACATATTCACTTAATACTTGGAAGGATAATATGCCTCAATCAGTTAAAGTATCATTATTAAACCATAATCCCTTATATTAAAAACATTTTCTAGTTACGGTTGCAAATCTTTTAGATACGACTGTACGTCGACTAGGTCATTGAAACTATTTAAGGGAAGGATACACTCAAACTGTTTCAATTTATCGTCATTCGATACAGCTATCTCTTTGATATGTATAGTTGTATTGGAAAAGTCTGAGCCAATTGTTCGACGCTTCACATCATCATAAATGTCGTTCCACCATGAGAGCAACATCTCTCTAAGCTCTCCTGAGGACCTGGGTAGGCCTACGCTCTCCAATATGTCTCCACCTACCTGGCCCGGTTTTCCCTGCTCTAAGTCATGTATGCTTCTTGCATTAGTAGTTACCTCAGCCAGGTCTCCACCTATCCTTTCCAATTCAGATCTCTCTACATCCCTCCAGGTAACTTTTGGTAATTTATCGTTCACTGGTTTGAGAATTTTCTCTTTATACATTTGCGTCCTCTTTTTTTCAATGTCTTTAATTACTTGAACACCACATTCAATCACTTTGTCTACTGCCTCATATTTTGATGTAGAAGAGAATACTGTTGATTTTATACATTCTCCATTTTTGTTGTTATATAATTCTAGAGCAGCTTTCCAGTTTACCTCTACAGCATGAGATAAGTCTGCAGTAGAACGAGGCAGTCCTGCCTGTTGTAACCTGTCGCCTAAAAATTTTCCAGGGGCTCCTTGCTCAAAATCATAGATACTCCTTCCGCCCGTAGCTGATTCAGCAACATCCCCAATGGTGTCTTGAACATCATCACGGGCCTTCTCACCTTGTTTACATGAAATAAGAGTTGCATACGAATTATGTTGCCAGGAATACTATAATACAGACACGTTATATGAATAGACTAAACGATTCTAATAATTCAGTCAATCTTTTTAAGCAAACTCCATAAAATTCTACGTAGACAATAATAAATACAAAAAGGATAACATGGACATAAATTTCTGATTTGTTTGTTATAAAGGCGCCGTGCTGGGCGTGACGCATACCAATAATCTGATCAATTTAGTTACATATACAATTAGAACCAGTCTTAATCGTGTATGACTCTGACCTTTTAATAAAAGTGATTATGGTTTTGTTAATCCACGATCGGCTGTTTGATCAGTACTTATATTTCCATTGTTTGTTTGACCTAAATCAGCATTGTTATTACATATGATAGTACTATGCGGCAACGCTTTGACGTTGCCTGTGGCGCATAATTGAGTAGATTGCTGATTCTGATTTATGGCTGAATTAGCGCTGTTTGAACCACCTGTAGAACTTCCAGTACCTACGCCATTGCCACTTTCACCCATATTTGTTCCAGTACCACCGCCTGTTTGATCCGCGTCTATATCACCACTATTTGCTTGGCTTCGTTCAGAAACTTTTTTGCAAGCAGAAGGTGGAAGATCTCCTGAAGCACATTTTTCAACTTTTGATAATTTATTAAAATTAGATGGTTGACCAAGGGCGCCATTACTCACGATTAGGGGCGTAAGAATCAATGCACTTGCAATAAAGAATGATATAACCGTATACAATTTATTATGGTTCTTAATATGATTACTCATCACAATTATTATTGGAATCAAACTTTATAATCATCTATTTTAAAAATCGTCGTCGTTCGTCCGTTTCTTTCTTTTAGAATAAGACGGTAGCCAATCTTCTCAATTTAGTTTTTATTTTTAAGGATATTCAAAAATGAAATTTGTCAATAGGTGTTATTCTCATCTACTATACCCTTCAGCGGGCGGCGGCGCTGAACAAATTCAGGAATAAAGTGGATCAGCCTATCAAATTATTTTGTAATGACTCCAACACCGGTCTTAATCTCAGCTTTACTTATGTCTATAGTAACATGTTCCGCTCGTCTTGACCTAAGACTAACTACAATCCAAAGAGTCGTTGCAATTACTATCACAAACAATGATACCTTTAATTTTAACAATGAAACAATGATCCATACAAACTAGAATAGATATTTAAGAAATATTTAAGAAACATAACACATTTTAATTGAGGTATGTCTCAAGGCGAATGGTTTACTACTTACCTCCAGTATGAAAATCTAAGGGATTTATTAAATGTAGTACTATACACGTCGCAGTCTTTTATGGCTATAACACCGATGCTCTATTGTATAAAATATAAAGAGAAAGAAATCTTATTTGTTCACACAGGGATGGTTGGAGGAGTCGTTGCTCACTATTTTATCTTGGAAGAAAAACCTTCTACAAAGTTTATTGAATTAAATAAAATGACATCAAATTACAAATTTACAAATGCCATTGGAGACAATAGTCAGTCTATCTATATTCCCGTTGTAAATTTAGTTCGTTCTACTTTGGCATTTCCACTAACTGATATTAATATGTAAATTTGAATCGGCTAACATCAAATTATTGAAAGATATTAGCTAGGATGCTTACAATCAATGATTATTCTATTAAGACGATAAATTGGCATTACTGAACCAGTCTGTTAGATATTAGTATAATCAAAAATGTAAAATCGAATCTAATAGAACTTTCTGACCATCGTTATTTTCATGTTGTATGAATTAAGGCTGCCTTTAGGGCGACGGGGAATAGTTACGACCAACCTGAATAAGCTAGTTAGGCAACCCCTATCTAATTTCTCGATAAACTTCATATTGTTACCATCATTATAGTATTGATGCCATGGATCTACGACAAGTGAACCACTCTGTGTTTAGATTAAAAGCAAAAGCAAATTTAGACCTGTTCTAATAATTCAACTAATCTTTTTACAATACAAAAACCAGGTTTACCATACAGATATAATGAGATAACAAGGGATTTACAATCCTGAAATATTGGTAAAAAATAGATAGGTTAGCACCGCCTTGACAGGTTAATAGACTAAAAGATAAAAAATAACTATGATAAGAAATTATTTACAAGCAAACTTGAAAATACATACGTTATCCTCATGATTTTACCAAACCCTTATACCATGAGAAACTTAATCCCGCCATGCCATCATTTGTATCGTAAGCGAGGAGGCAACCAATGATAAGGTATATTACTCATACGAGTAGCTTTATCGTAACTTAGAACTCCTCTCATTCTCATAGAGAGTAAAACTCAAAATTACGCGTTAACCTATATCAACTTTGTTAACAACATAAAGATATGCCAATAGATCTAGAATTTCCAAAAAATCACAAAACAGTAGGAAAACATTCAACTTCAGATGGGGATTATACTCATTTGGTTTGGGGGCCAGGAAGAGCAGATGCAGAATCCTCTACTAACAAAGATGTTCAAGATGCATACAAAGCAAGAGGAGAAGAATATGTCCCCTTGGGCGTCCATGGAACGTTTGTAGCGGTGGACTGGGATTCTTGTATTTCTGACGGAGCATGTATAGAGGCTTGTCCTGTTCAAGTATATCAGTGGTACAGATCAGAACAGGATGTTCCAGCAATAGAAATGGTAAATGCGGTAAGTGAAGGGACCGGAGATGATAATAACAGAGAAGGCAGAAAAGATTATACTGACAACCAGATCCAATTAGGGAAAAAGCATGTATTTGGTGTATGGCATGCGTAACAGTGTGTCCTACTCAATCAATTAAGGTCGACGAAGCTAATTTACCAGTTCATGAAGAAATGTTAAAATCATTTGGTTAAACACTGAGATAATAATTCTAGGTTATTTTGACTATGAAATAAAGTCTCTTTATTTTAAGCCATGAAAATTTATCACGCGTTACTGTCTCTTAATGATAATATAGTGGAAGAGAACAACAGTTATTGATGATAATGCAATTAGTATAACTTCATGGCATGGCTGAAAGTGTGTAAGGAAACTGTATTAAATAAATCACTGCTTCTATCCTTTCACCTTTTACCTTTTACCTTTCTCAATTTATCCAAATCAACTAATTCATAATTCATCACTCATATATCAGATTACCTTAAAATCATAACATAGCTTGATCTATCTAGATTTTATCCTCCTATAAGGTGTCTATTTCATTTGATGTCGTGTCAATAGGAGATCAGATGATAGATTCATTGTAACTGCGATGTTGCTTGTCTTTCTTCTTTTGGTTTTAATAAGGATATATTCTATAATTTTGTTATCGTATTGAATTTGTTGTTTTGCTGTTTGTTTTTCGGATTGTGATCTTTTTTTTATATTGTTCTACATTACGATTTCAGATTTTTCTTGGCAATATCGCGTTTACTTAATTTCCATTACAGTACTACCTATGCAATCTGTATTTTGTTATTTAGAGGAATTTTAATAACAAAGAGATTTCTACTATAGGCATTGATTCCAGATATAATTTCTGTTACGTTAATTGATTTATTTTCCCTTTTAAATATTTTCGGAGACGATCTTCTAAGATCCACTATTGCTCTATTTGTTGTAATCAATCCAATCGGTACTATCCCTTTATTTGCAAGCATTACTCAAAAAATGCAAAAAAAAGAACGGAATACGGTACTAAAAACAACCGTTATTACTGCAGGTGCTTTATTAATGATCTTTGCAGCTGTAGGAACACAAATTCTGTCAATCTTTGGGATTACCATTTCTAGCTTTATGATTGCAGGCGGGATATTACTATTTGTAGTCTCAATAGAATTGTTAACACATGGGGGTTGGAGATTTGGGGGAACTGTTTCTGATGAATCAGGTGTAGTTCCATTGGCATTTCCTTTGTTGGCAGGGCCCGGCGCCATTACTGCTGTAATACTTTCCTATCAGACTGCGGGATTGGTCGTAACGATGCTATCAATCGTGATTGTGATAGGAATTACCTATCTTGTGTTTTATTTAACTGGGACAATCTACAAAATACTTGGTAGAAGGGGTTCTCTAATCGTTACTAGGATATTTGCAGTTCTGGTTGCAGCAATCGCTGTCCAATATATAGTAGACGGTTTAAAAACAATTTAAACTCAATAAATAAAAGTTATAGAATTGATAATGTTATTGATAACGAGGTTTGTGGAGGAATCAGAGAATAGTAGATCGAATAGAGGATTTAAAGGCATATTTGTTTGTGTTTGTATTTTGAATTCTTATAGCCTGTTTTATCTTTTCTAATTACTCCATATAATAAAATAAACTTTAGATAAAATTAAATGATGAAGATGATAAGTATTTTGGAAAAATTTGTTTATCTCAAATCGGCTTTTAACGCAAGTGGAAAAACAATCTGCTCTTCTTCTTCAAAGTGATTCTTAAGATTTGTAACGAATTCATTAATTTCATTCTGAGTTTTTTGTTGATACTGTTTATCTTGTTTGTTTTGTTGTCGATTATTATCATATTCCATAGTTGGCATTCTATGTTGTAGAAAATCCACAACCCAATTATGCTCCTGAATTATTTTAATAGAATCAGGAGATTCTTGTTTTGCGTTGTGCATTATAACGCGCATTATCCTTGCTTCTTCTTCAATAGCATGTTTTATTATCGATTCGCTCATACCATGTATAGTTTCAATTGCGTTGTTAATGTTATTCTCTTCATTATATTTTGTTATTTTGTCTAAAGTTAGTGCAAATCCAATGTGTTCTTGTTTTAACCTATCAATCATATCGGGAATGGATTCATTAAAATTGATTTTGTAGTTCATTTATACTTTTATATTATAACACTTATTAATAATACTAATAGAAAAAATCATTTCTTTGTGTTTTTATTACTCTTTCATTTGAGTAATAATAAATAGCATTAAAATTATAACATCGTTAGTACATAGTCATTTATTGTACTCTAAAATTCTTGTTCCGGTGGACTGATCCGAAAATTCTTTTAGAGCCTTACGACATGGATTATTTTTAAGCTCTAAATTAAATTTTAAGAATCTTTTAAAAGGCTACTATTAGAGCAAAGCTTAAAGCTCTCTGAATAGTAGAGACAATCTTTTAGGCCGTTTATTACTACTATGCATTTAGATTTTTGTAGTGAGATCTTCTAATATACGATGGAGAATTTTTATAGTCCTATATAATTTAATTGTCGTTATAATAAATAAAAATTGGTTTGCAAGTTTTTCAAAAAATATTTTAAACTCGTATGAAATTTCATACTAGTCTCACCAAAAGACATTGAAAAATGTTATCATTCTGAGAAGAACACATAGTTATTTTGATTGTTCATATTGTAATTCTGGGTGGCAGCCGGGCAAATATTAATAGAATGGGAATCAGTTATCAAGTCAGTTCAGATAGTAACTATGATATAGGTGAAACCAGTGAAGGGTATGAAAGCCCTAGAAGAGAGGACGGTATAAATCCTTTACAGTTAGTGATCAAACTCAAACAGGAGCCGTTAGTAATCAAAATCAAATGATATAGTTTGTTGAATAAGAAAAGAATAAGAAAAGAAGGGTTGCAAAGCCAAAGCCGTTTTAGGCTTTGGTAACATGGTGATCGGGGGGGACTTTTCCTACACCTGCCACTTCCATGGACAAAGATGACAAGGGGCTTTGACGCCAGAGGAAGGAATAGTTAATTGTCCTTGTAGGAAAATCATTATTAGAAGACATTGGGATGGTCAGAACTAGAGTTTTTAAGATCAAGTCGGATCTTATTCATGTTCCCTCTGCCATAGTAATGGTGATTATAGATATAATAAAATATTTTTAGGATGCTAACTAATCTAGAACATTAGAACATAGTAGAACATTTTAGTTGTTCTGAAGCATATTGGGGAAATCGGTACAACTTACGCGATTTTTGACTTATATCGCTACTTTAAGTATATGAGGCTGGGTCATAATTCCAAACGAATAAAGCTAGTATTATAGAGTACCATATTTTATTTGAAACAGGTACCCTTTACAAGACCAACAGGTTACAATTCATCATCACCAATCCTAATTAGTA
>JANWKP010000093.1 GCA_025451315.1 Nitrososphaerales archaeon
AAACAATCCCTATTCTCAACAAAACCCTCCACCATACCAGTCACCTCAAAACAATCCCTATTCTCAACAAAACCCTCCACCATACCAGTCACCTCAAAACAATCCCTATTCTCAACAAAACCCTCCACCATACCAGTCACCTCAAAACAATCCTTCATATCCACCAAACCCCACCCAGCAGAAAGATCAATATACTGATTCAAGTACTGGTATGTTACCTCAAGGAACGCGCGGATCCAGTAATATACTTAATATGGAATTACCAATGATAGATATAGATAATGATGTAGTCTTGATTGGCAGTTCTTTAATCCGATTGATAGGTCATGTCAATACTCTTATCTTCTATAACTATTTGGAGGAAGAAGTGCGAATTCGAATCGTAATAGGATACGATATATAAATAACAACTATTTTTTAGTAATATAAAAATATCAATTCTTTGTTTTGTTAGATTTCAATTAGTTGGTATGATAAAAAACTTTTTCATTTTTGTTTGATTTTGATTTATTCGACATATGGCATAATTAGAGCCTATGAAAAACATTTAAAAATCCATTCTGTTTTAAACACAATATGCAAATTATAATATGGATTTTATAAGTAAACCATAATAAATTGCAAAATTTTAGTAGAGATTTTTTTATGCAAGAGATCTATTATATAATTTGATGTAGTGGCGGAATTAATTAATAACAAACTTGTAACATACCTATTGCTTCTTGGTTGATGTTAACAATATTGTAGTAGATTTTGTGATATTGCATTATATCTTTTGAGTGAATTTTTGCTTTGTTGCCTAATTATGAAAATCGTCATGCAATAATTTTTTTTATCATAAACAATACGGAATCCGTTAATCGTTAACAATCATCCTTAACTAAAAGAGTCAGTGAATTAAAGGAAAATTGAATTAGGCAATAAAGCATGAATTTTAATAAATTTGTTGAGTAAAAGATTCCCTATCAGTCAAATAATTTGGCAAATCATTCTATCCATTTCCAAATCATTAAGTCAAAATAATTTTTTTTCCTCAATCTTCAATCCTAACGTAGTTTTGTACAAATAAAATAAATGTGTGATAAAGCTATTTGTTTAAAGAAATCTAAAACCATATTTTCTTAAACAATCAAAAAACTTTAATCTGTTATTAATTGTAATATAATGGAAATAATGTTAAAAACATGATAATGATAGTTTTAAAAAAATTACTTTGATGATGTGGCCAATTATAAAACAAGAATAAATAAAGGTAAAACCAAAAATTACAAAAACTACATTCAAATACTGTTGAAAAAATAATGTATTCCGACTAAAGTAAATAGAATTGAATTGGTTGATTTAAAAATAAAAATCTAGGATAACTTTACTAATTTTTTATTTTGTATTATGTTGGCAAAAATGTTCATATTGATATTGTTTGGAAATCAAAAGATAAAATAACAGACAATTTGCAATATTGGACCCAGCATGCTTAAATCATACTGAGCGGTAGATCTTGATAGTTTGGTAGAATTAAGTTATCCTGGTATATACATGATAGAAGTTCCGCCGGTAACCAGAACAATTACTGCAGCATCAACGTCAACTGCTGCATTTATTGGTATGGCACTTAAAGGTCCGGTAGGGATATCGACCCTTGTTACCAGTTTCTTTGAATTCACTGATATATTTGGAGGATTTACTACAAAAGAAGAACTAGGAATTTATGATCCCTCAAAAAATAATGATAAAAATGTCTATATGCCATATGCAGTTTGGGCTTTTTTTCAAAATGGGGGGAGAAAATGCTATATTGTAAGATTAGCACCAAATGCAGGAACTGCGTCGGTAAATGTCACAAAAAGTGACGGAAAGCCTGTATTTAGTTTTATAGCTAAACATAAGGGTGAATGGGGCAAAGGTTTAAAGATCACAATATCACAAAATAACGATAAAGTAGCTATAAGAAAACCATCAGGAGGCTTTACATGGGAGAATTCTTATAAAGTTTCCATACACCTTAATCCATCTGCAGAAGCCATTGAAGTTTTTGATGGGGTTACCCTTAAAAAAGATGATCAAACATCTCTTTACACATTTATTAAAAAGTCAAGGTATGTGGACATCCAAGCTGCTATTAAAGCCGATGGAACCTTGGAAGATGCAATTCTATATGAAGAGGTACCCGACTTGCCTGAATCGCCTAATACGCATGTAAAGTCAAAGGATTTTATATTGGCTGCATCAGCCCCCGGTGGCAATTTGGGAGGTAAAGATGTTGAAATACCTGAAATTGTTGATGCATTAGGCGGGGGGCCAAATCCGGTTAGTGCACTTGATGAAATCACCGACGTAAGTATAATTGCAGCGCCGGGTTATGTGGGAAATGGGCTCGTTGCTAATGCTGGGTTTAATTACTGCGAAAAGCATCGAAATAATCTGGGAGATGCTTTTTTTATTGCAGAAATGAATTCTGACATAGTTGATCCAAATAGCGCAACGAAATTTATTACTTCTACAGACTTTCAGCCAAACATAAATGGATACGGTGCAATCTATTTTCCATGGATAAACTCAAAAGATTTTACAACTTCAGATCCCAATGCATTGGTTGCTCTTCCTCCGTCTGGATTTATCGCAGGTATATATGCTAAAATCGATAACGTCCGAGGAGTTTGGAAAGCACCTGCTGGAACAGAAGCAGGAGTGGCTGGAGGTATTAGCCTTAAAGCAAATTTGACAGATAAACAACATGGTGTAATAAACCTCAAAGGCATAAACGCACTAAGAACTTTTGTTGCTTATGGTAAAGTAGTTTGGGGTGCCAGGACGGTTTCAAATGATGTGGCTTGGCGTTATGTTCCAGTTAGAAGAATGGCAAATTTCCTAAAGTCCAGTATTTATGATGGTATACAATGGGCGGTTTTTGAGCCTAATGACGAACCACTTTGGAATGCATTACGGTTAAGCATCGGTGGGTTTATGCTTAATTTGTTTAGACAACAGGCATTTCAAGGTGCAACACCTAACCAGGCGTTTTTTGTAAAGTGTGACAAAGAAACAACAACATCTTTTGATCAGGAGCAAGGAATTGTAAATATATTGGTGGGTTTTGCGCCCCTGAAGCCTGCAGAATTTATAATAGTAAAGCTGAGCCAAAAAGTGGATCAAGAACAACAAGGTTGAGGTGAATAACAAAATTGGTTGATGCAAACGGAAAAAAAATATTGCCATATAGAAACTTTAAATTCCATGTATTTTTTGACAAAGCAAGCCCTGTTGCACTTGTGAGCAAAATGGGTGCTCTAAAGAGAACGACTGAAGTGTTAGATTGGCGTGAGGGTGGGGATTCTAACTCTCCCAGAAAATTGGCAGGAAAAACAAAATACGAGCCTGTTACCCTGGAACAAGGCCTATCACTTGACACAGAGTTTGAAGATTGGGCCAACCGCGTTAATGACTTTGGCGTTCATCTGGCACAAAAAGACAATGATTTTAGAAAAGAAATACGTGTTGAAGTACTTGATTTGGATGGTAATGTAGTTTTGAAATATAAATTGCATAGGTGTTGGGTTTCAGAATATACTGCAATTCCAGATTTTGACGCAAACGCAAATGCAGTGGCTATCAAATCCATAAAGATAGAAAATGAAGGATGGGAAAAAGATGTATAAGGTAGGAAATAGGACTAAATTGATGAATAGAATAACAAGATCCCTATATGGAGAGGGAGTTATTCTCCATTTCATTTTTAACGTTTGATAGTGTCTTTGTCAAACCAATTAAAAGAAAAATCCGAACAAGGTTTATTTATCCTGCCTGGAGGCTATCTTACCCTTGATGGGTTGTGTCATAAGGAGGTTAGGATGAGGCATCTGACTGGAAAAGAAGAAGAAATTATAGTTGGAGCAAATTTACAAAGCACCATTCCTGAATTACTAACGCAAGTCCTTGCTAATTGTATAGAGTATGTGGGGCCAATTAAAGAAATAAATCATGACCTAATCCGACAGCTTTTAGTCTGTGATCGAGACTATCTTTTGCTCAGGCTTCGTCAAATGACATTTGGGGACAGAATAGATGCAAGTGTTCAATGTCCAAATGAATATTGCAAAAAACAAATGGATATAGATTTTGATATTAACAATGTTGAAATAGAAAGAAGAGATATAGGTAACGGAGTATTCTTCTTTACTCTATCATCATTATCTTCCTATAAAGACAAAAATAATGCAGTTCACTCTGATGTTGAGTTTCGCCTCCCCAACATTAGTGATCAAGAGCAGATTGCTGAAATTTACCGAGAAAACCAGTCAAAGGCCCTCACAAATCTACTGACAAGATGCGTAAAGCGTATTGGAAGCATAACCACAATCACTGAAGAGTTGATTCAATCTCTATCTATGCTTGCACGTCGGGAAATCGATCTAAAAATGCAGGAGGTTTCACCAAAAGTTGATCTGCAGATAAATGTACAATGTCCTGAATGCGGAACAAAATTTAGCTCGCCATTTGACATACAAAATTTTTTTTTAGCGAAATGAAATTAAAATCAGATAGCTTTTTCCAAGATGTGCATACTCTGGCATTTAATTACCATTGGTCAGAAAAGGATATTCTAAACTTGACACGGATAAAAAGGTTGATGTACGTTGATCTTGTGAAAAAAAACTTGAAAAATAGGTAGGTTGGGGATGGAAGGATTTTAGTTGACTTTTGATTTTCCTCAAAAAAACGATTCTGACAATGAGAAAAATGAAAATCTTGAAACCATGCATGGCATGCCAAAGCTATGCGTCCAAATAACAAAGAATAGCTATAATTTGTCTTTTTTTATTCACACTCAATTAATTGCATCAAAACGGGAATTAGAAATAATCACTAGACCTCTAATGGGCAACTTTGCCTTTTTTTTCACCAATAACCTGAAAAAAAATAAAATAAAAACAGAATTTCTACCAATACAGCAAGAGGCCGGTGAAACGTATTTTCCAGAGGAAATAGAGGAAATTATTTGGCCTTCTTTATCCAAAGAAAGCAAATCTGTTAAAAAAATCTCAACATCATCGTATTATGATACAGATAAAGGACCTGGTCGAAATGACGCTGCTTCAAGTGATACTGTTTTGCCTAAACAAAATCCTGATGGAATTGATAAATCTTCATCTCCTCCTCTGTCTCCTCCTCATATGATAAATTCATTAAAGCCTGAAAGTGAAGTGCCTTTATCAAAAATAAACAAAAGGAATATGCATCAAACAAAAGACCAAAAATTAGAATCTGAGACTCACAATTCTTATATTGCCGATTCTCCCCTTTCTTCAGCTCCTTTTCCAAATCCTGGAAACTTGAGAAAAATAAGACCACTCAATGAAACCAAATATCAAGCCATCTCTTCAGATGATAATAATCGCATAAATCCCTCTTTAAAATCCGATAAATCTTCTCTTGTACGCATCGACGCTTCAAAGAAATCGCCTGTAAAAGATGATTACAACGAAAAGCCCTCTGCTCTTTATTCGGTAGAATCTAAATCATCTGATGCTCATGATGACATTAATGATAATAAAGGTAATATTGCTAAAATCAAAAATATAAGCAATTTAGAATTTACCGACAAACCAGATACCATTAATTTGGTGAATAAACAGCCTCAACATAGGCATTTGGATGATATAAACAAATCAATTTTATCTAACTTTCCAAGCTCGGAGAATTTTGATTTTGTTTCTGAAAATGGTGGTATAAATGATAACGGAAAAGGAAAAAATGTTATTGATCGTGTTATTAAGAGTGATATCAACATTGAAAAATCAAAAAAAATAAATTTACAACAACCATATTCTTCAACTATCATTCGTTCATTTGATCTCAGTGATCCTGCAACAGTACCAAAAGCTACTCATAAAAGGGAAAAAGAGGATGGCGTTATTATTAACAAATCCGAATCCATAAAGCCTAGACCTTCAATAGATGGATCCGCAGGTCAAATTGATTTTTCCCAATCTCCATCCCCATCCTCATCCACCTTGCCACCCCCTCTATATCCCCCCTTTCCTTTTACTGACAATATAAAAGAGGAGAAAATTGCTCATAATTCGCATTCAATAACCGTGAAAAGGTTGGATATCAAAATAATAGGCGATACTTTTCTATCCGATATAAACGGAAATGCAATTGAAGAAAATATTCAAGAGAACTATCAAGAAAAAACGACAGATGATATTGATGACTACTCCTCCCAACATGCAAATTCTCTTAATAAAAGTTATTTTTGGAGGTATAAAATTAATTTATGATATTGAAAAGTGATGGCTCGCTATGATAACTACTCAAGTAATAAATGATGTAAATAAAACTCTTTATAAAATACTTAGAGAATCCTTTGGCGAAGATGATAAAGACGTCCAGATTATCTTTGGTTCACCTGCAGAAGAAACCGTTGCAGATACTACAAAGGCAGGGATGTTTGTATTTTTATATACTGTAATTGAGGACTCATTTAATAGAAATGAGCCTAATCAAATCACAGGTGGTAGCCGTCTTTTGTCAACAAGACCAGCGTTAGCAGTCAACCTTTCATACATGCTCACTCCATTCAGTGCCTCAGTAGAGGGTAAGGATACCTTAGATAACGTACGAAGTCACAATTTAATTGCTAAAGCAATGCGTGCTTTTTATGATAATGGATTAATAGACTCACGTTATTTCCCTTTAGATACGGTATTGGGTGAGTCTGAGGTAAGGATTACCCCAACTCACATGAATTTTGAAGAGATTACAAAAATCTGGACCACATTTAGCAAACCATTTCAGCTATCAGTATGCTATGAAGTATCTACTGTTTGGATTCATTCAGAATCTAAACAAAAGGAATTCTTTCTAGTTGAAAAGCCATCCCTTGAAGGTGTACCCGTGTTCAATGAAAAAGAAATGGCCGAATTGAAAACAAAAGGTGGACGATTAATAAAAATTTCTCCTGACCGATCGGGTGAAATTACAAATATCATGCCTGCTGCAGTGCAGCCTGGGATGGGTATTAGCATTTACGGTACCAATTTTCAAGGTAAAAAATTGGATATCAAAATAGACAGTGAGGAAATAAATGTAAACTCAATTAGAGTCATAAACGAAAATATGGTAAAAATAAAAATACCTTCAAACCTAAGCCCTGGAGTAAAAAAAATCTCCTTAAAAATCCGCAAAATAGGGGAGGAGGAGGAGGAGGAGTTGTTTGGCACTTTCCGAGTAGTGTCTGCTGACCCTAATTCATCAAGGATTACTGAAATACGCCCAAATCAGGGAAAGAGTGGAGACATTATAACAATTTTTGGTATAAATTTTACAAATGATTTAAACATAACAATTGGCGACAATAATGTTCCAAAAAAAACCTTTGTAGATAATTCTCAGATCAACATAGTAATTCCAGATCCGCTTTTACCCGGATTGACAACATTGACGATAAAAAGAGGCGACAAGGATATTGATGCTAAGCAATTTGGAATCATTCCTAGTTAGGCGTTTAATGCCCAAATAGCGAGTAGTTAGTTGGTTAGTTAGGGTGGAGGCCATAGACAAGTGACAGTTTCCAAATATTTCAATTCTTATGAGTATATTCAGGCTATGCTTTCTAGGCTTGATATGATGCTGAATATTCAAGTTATCAAATTCCAAAAAGTACAATCTTTGTTGTATGGTGATACCCCGAGTATTGTAATTACTGATGATGAGATAAATCTCTTATTGAAAAACTCCATCTACTCCCACTCCGCAGGAGGAGAAGGCCTGGATTTTTACAGAGATTTGGAGGAGGATGGTGAAATCAAAAACCTAAGAGGAGAACTTGGAAGAAAAGAAAAGGAAATCCGTGAAAAAACTGGTGGGTTCCACAGTCAAAATGACGGATCTTTTCTTGCTTTGCCATATTTGGCCCATAAACTTAAACTGTCTTCACTAGAAATAGATGCGATAATCATCTGCTTGGCTGTACAGATTGACATTCAAATAACTAAAAAATATGAAAGAATTTATGCGTACCTAAATGATAATTTGACGCAGAAAAAACCCACAATAGACCTTGTGCTTGCACTTGAGTATCCTTCAATAGTGGAGAGGATCAGAGCAAAACCTGTGTTATCTAAAGATGGGCTGTTGTTTAGGTACAATATTCTCCAACAAGTAGAAAACGATAAAAACTATGAAATCAATGAGCATCCAATTAAGATTGATGACCGAGTAGCAAATTTTCTACTTGGCATGCAACTGTGTGACTCACGTTTATCTTCAATTGCCAAAATTATACCGCCCACAAAGCCAAACAATGGCTCACTTATATACGAGGCTGGCACAATTGAAAAAATCCATTCACTTCTGAGCATTATCCGTAAAAATCAAAATAATGCTGTTTGTCAAGATCAAGGGCAGTGGTCACTGGAACTGGATGGACAAAAAATTGTGCTTAATTTTAGCGGTCCAAAGGGCTCTGGCAGAAAGTCATTGTCCAATTTTATTTGCAGCAGTCTAGGGTATCATTTATTGATGATCGATGTTGCAGAAGCAATGTCCCGTGGAACACAAATAGACGAATTATTGTTTCTATCTTTTCGTGAAGCATTTTTACTGGATTGTCCATTATATTTAGCAAATTTTGATTTATTGATTGAAAAGGAAAAGGGAAAGGAAAAAGAAAACAATGATAAAATCTATTTACCTATCCAGTCTCTCGCTAAAAACATGCAAGAATTATCTTGGTTAACTTTTGTTGAAACCGGTAGTTCTTGGAATCATGGTGGAGTTTTGAATGATTGCTTTTTTATGAACCTTGATTTTAAGGTTTCAGAATTTAAAACCCGAAAATTGATATGGGAATCCTTTGCAAAACAGGAGGATAAAACTTGTCCTTTGCGAATCGATAAAACCGTTGATTTTAACTTGATTGCAGGAAAATTTATATTTACCCCAGGAAAAATTCGTGATGCCTTTGTTTCTGCCAGGAATCTTGCAATAGCAAGAAAAGCATCTGAAAATGTTGGTGAACCCACAATCACTATGGATGATCTTTATCAAAGCTGCAAAATGCATTCAAACCAAGAATTAAGTAGCATGGCTAAAAAGATTCATCCTAACTATACATGGGTGGATATCGTATTACCTTTATCTTCTATAACTCTCTTGAAGGACATTTGCAATGCTGTAAAGCATAGGGTGACGGTCTTCTCTGATTGGGGCTTTGGTAGCAAGTTTTCAATTGGAAAAGGTTTGACTGCCCTATTTACAGGAGAATCTGGAACAGGTAAAACAATGGCAGCAGAGGTTATTGCTAAGGAGTTAAATTTGGATCTGTACAAGATTGATCTCTCATCAATTCTTAGCAAGTATATCGGTGAAACAGAAAAAAATCTAAACACTATTTTTAAAGAAAGCGAGGGCAGTAATTCTATACTTTTTTTTGATGAAGCTGATGCACTTTTTGGAAAGCGAACAGACGTTAAAGATTCCCATGATCGATATGCAAATATAGAGACAAATTATCTCCTTCAAAAGATTGACGAGTTTGAAGGCGTGATTATTCTTTCTACCAATTATCGGAGAAACATAGATGATGCCTTTATAAGGCGAATGCAGTTTGTAATAGACTTTCCATTTCCAAAGGTCAAATACCGAATGGAAATATGGAAAAAAGCATTCCCCAATCAACTACCAAAAAGCGAAGACATTGACTTTGAATTCCTTGCAAAGACTCTGCAAATATCTGGAGGAAACATAAAAAATATTGTTATAAATTCTGCGTTTCTAGCTGCAAATGACGGCAGAGCTGTATGCATGCGTGATTTGATTTTATCTGTCAGAAGGGAATTTGAAAAGATGGGACGGCCCATGGAAAGGTCAGGTTTTGGAAAATATGTGAATTTTCTTGACGATGATGAATTTGAATTGTAAAAGCTTATCTACCAATTTGTTTATAGTTTTTGCGTGTTGTAACAATGAATGTTACGTTCAACTTCCAGCATGTCAACCTGAGGTTTGAGAATACCCGACGAAATAAAGAGAGACTTGAGAAAATATCTTTTACTATATTTGATATTCTAGAGGAGAAACTTAAAAATGATGACAGTGCATTAGATTTGAGGGCAGAGAATATCAATTTTGATAATATCAGTATCCCTTCAATAATAGTTAATCCTGAAAAGAGTGATTACCAAATTGCTCACACGTGTGCATCATCCATTTATTTTACCCTTGTTAAACAGCTGCGATAATGTTTTAAACGATGACTCTTTTTTTATCACTATTAAATGAGATCTCTACAACGGGGCGCGCTAATAATGGAGGACATAAAAAATCGTAAAGATAAGGACGGAATTAATTACCCCATCACAATAGAATTTCAATTCAACCCTGAATCATTAAAGAGAACACTCAAAATAGTGACTCCAAATGATACTTTAGGTGGAAACTCTAAAGGAGAAAACAGACATGCTGACCCTCGAGATTTGAAATCTGATTCTTATATTGGGCAGACAATAACTGTAGCTGCTCGATTTGATGGAAAAGTGGGCGATGGTGATAGTGTGTCTGTCAATCATGTATACAGTAATTTCAATGGTAATTTGCTTCCCGTAATTGCCATTCTTGAAAAGATGATGGATCCAGTAGAAACTCAAAAGATTAAGACAAGCAAAAAAAATGTTAATCCGCCAAAAATTTTACCACTAATTTTCTTTTGGTGGGGCGAAAATAGAATTCTTCCAGTAAAGATAACACAGATGACGGTGAATGAAACCGAATTTGGACCTGAACTATTTCCAATACGAGTGGAGATGGATTTTGAGATGGAAGTTCTCGTTAAGGGTAGCAATTCTGATATATCTATTGTAAATGCTTACAACTATATGACAAAAAAGAAAGATGCACTTGTAAAGACATATGTTGATAAATTTGCCGGCGTTGCCAAAACTTCATATAGCGAGGCTGTAAATCCTCAAAAACCCCTATAATGATCTATATGAAAAATATTAGTAGATCCCCTATGAAGAAGATGATGATGAAGACATGGGTGAAGACGAAGGCAATGGGGAATGCAGGGAGGTTAATTTATAAAAATGTTTCTTAAAGGTAGTCGTTATGAACGGGTAAAAGATTATGTTGCAACAGATGCCAAGGAAATAACTAACAAAGTAAAGCAGATCAGGCAAATTGAAAAATTAGATAAAGCATTTGTGTATGTGATTGAGGAAGGTGATAGGTTGGACAATCTTGCAAATAGATTCTATGGAGATCCAACAAAATTTTGGATAATTTGTGATGCAAATGATGTGATGTTTCCCTCCGACCTTGTTGTCCCCGGAATGAAAATAATAATACCCCAAGAGAACATTTGATATAGCCTTAAAATGTCAAATGTAGAATATGAAATCTCCATAGAAGACAAACCCTTAGATAAGGAAGTCTACCCTGGTATCGAACATGTCAAAATAGAGGATAGCGATACAACTGCAGATATTTTCAGCATAAGGTTATTAGCTATACGAGGACCAGATGGAGAGTGGTCTTATCCTCAAAAAGATAAACTTTTACTTTTCAGCAAGGTGAAAATATCTGCAAGTTTGAATGGGGTCAGTGAAAATCTAGTTGAGGGATACATCACCGGAATTGATTTTCATATTGACAAGGAGGAAAGAAAATCCCATGTAGACATCAATGGAATGGATTCAACAGTCTTGATGAATCTTGGAGAAGAAATAATGTCTTGGGTTGACAAGTCCGATAGCGATATAGCAAAAGAGATTTTTTCAAAATATGGATTTGACCTTGATGTTGATGATACTGTACATCCGCCACTTGAAAAAGGCTATACCGTCATCCAAAGAGAGAGTGATATAGAATTTCTTAAAAAATTGGCAGTTAGGAATGGATTTGAATGCTTTGTGGATAGTGATTTTCAAAGTAAAAAAACTAGAGGACATTTTCGAAAACTGCAGCTTGATCTAAAACCACAAAAGGACTTGGCTGTTCACTTTGGAACTGACAGTACCCTTGAATCTATAGATTTTTCTATAGATGGATTGAGGCCAATTTCTGTTGAGTTAAGGCAGAAGGATGCGCTTAGTAAAAAAGTGGAAGAAGTATTGATAGACGATAGTAAACTTTCAAAACTAGGAAAACAAACTCTAAACGAGTTGATTGCATCTAATTTGACAAAAATAAAAACTAGGGAAACACTGACTCCCAAAATAATACTTTCTCGTCATGTTGTTTCCGAACCTCAACTTATGGAATCAATTGCAAGATCTGTTTTTGATGAGGGATCATGGTTTATTAACGCAAAGGGAACTGTTAATGCAGAATCGTATGGCAAAGTATTGAAAACAAAAAGCCTTGTTTTGATAAAAGGATCAAATGATACATTTAGCGGCAAGTATTATGTTTCAAAGGTCATTCATACATTCAAGCCTGGATCCTATATACAAGAATTTAAGGCAAAGAGAAATGCTTTGGGGATAATCAAAACCGATGAATTTGGTAACCTCGAAAAATAGTTTATTTATCGTTTTTACCTGTTCTTGTTGTAAATATATCGTTGGCACGTTTGCATTAGACAGAAATGAACCTTTTTTATAACAGCTAGCGAATATTATTATTGTTATTCGTGTTTTGATGATAGTATGTGGATGAAAAGATAGAGAGCAATAATTAATATGTTTATTTATCATTTTTTTCTAATTTGCAGTTTTTTACAGAAGGAAACTAAACTACCTATTGCTACAGGATTTATTATAAAATATTCTTTATAGAAAGGAAATAGTATTGTAGTGATATTTTTTGTTTTGATGTGAAATAATCTCGATATTTTAAATCAGCATATTGTGATTGATTTGATTGAGATGCTAATGGTAGTTATGGTGGTATTGTAGTACTGGTGGTATTAGATGCGGTAACAACATTCCCCTATTGGATGAATATATTTTATTACCTTGCTGCGATTATATGTTACTTGTGGTTTTACCTATCAAATGCCAGAATTTGTGGTAAAAAACAGACTTATGTATCTGTCTTCTTATTTTCTAATTCATGCAGGAAATCTTGGAAAGATTAATCGAAAATGTGGGATGTCGATATTATGGCAAGTATAGGGGCACTGTTGTTGATAATATAGATCCAAAAAAATTGGGTCGCCTAAAAGCGAAAGTCCCAGATCTACTAAAAGACAAAGAAACTGGATGGGCTTTCCCCTGCCTTCCATACGGTGGAAGTGCAGATAGGGGGTTATTTGTAATTCCTGAGATGGACTCAAATGTCTGGATTGAATTTGAGTCCGGTAATCTTTCTTATCCAATTTGGAGTGGCACCTGGTGGGGAGAGCCATCGGATAAAAATGAAACTCCATCAGAAGCTCAAACCGCTGCAGAACCTGAAGTCAAAGTACTAAAGACAAAGGCAGGTCATAGAATTGAATTGCATGATGCAGAAGGGCAGGAAAAAATTATTATTACCAACAAGGATGGAAGCATTATAAAAATGAATTCTTCGGGAACAGAAATCTCATCTGATGGTGGAAAAAGCAGTATAAAATTAGATTCACAAGGAATTACGCTATCAAGAGGATTAAATAGTATCAAAATTACCGATTTATCCGTTACAATCAATGATTTTGCATTTGAGGTAACGTGATGATGTGTTTATGATGCGAATACTGGATAGCCTTGGAGTGTACACTTGTCCTCATAGTGGCAAGGTACAGGTTGCAACAACAAACACAAGAGTAAAATCCGAGGGTGCCAGATTTCTTCTAAGACTTTCTGATGTTTTTGTCATTGTAGGCTGCACTTCAACACCACCGTGTTTGACTGTTCAATGGAGCAATGAATCAAAGAGGGTCAAGATAATGGGAGTGCCAGTTTTACTTGAGACAAGTATCGGTGCATGTTTAAATGCACTCGGCATTCCTCAGGGAATCGTGTTGATAGTGTCTCCTCAGAGTAGTGCAAAAGCCTTATAGCGTAATATGGCATTAAAACCCCTAGATAAAAGAGTTTGTCGGTAGAGAAAAGTTATCTTGATTTTCCATTTGGCATAGGCAGCGGCGGAGGACTTCAAGTTACCAATACATATGATCATATAAGAGATGAGATATTGGCAGTATTGCTCACATCACCAGGTGAGCGTGTAAATCTGCCTGATTTTGGATGTGGACTGAAAGAATACATTTTTGCTCCCAATGTTTCCATTGTCGCAACAATGATTGACCTAAAGATATCGCAGTCTCTTGACAGGTGGCTTGGAGAAAAAATTACAGTAAACGAGATAAATGTTCGACCAATAGAGGAGCGATTGTTGATTGATGTGTATTATACCATAAAGAACACTGCTGAAGAGAGTGTTATTTCCTTGACTCTCTAGCTTATGGGATGCGATAATGCCTCTATGCCTCAAGATAAAGAAAAATCAAATGATGGTCAAAATTCATGCTCCAATGAAAACGAGACAGACAAGAATGAAAAACTTCGCTCTTTTCTAGCCGAATGCGAATGCTCTAACGACAATTGGAAAAGTAACAAGTATTTATCTGCCCACAATACTACCTTATCCCCATCAAACATTATTGATGATGAGGGAGATGAGGAAGATGATGAAGAGGAGAAAATATCCATTGATCATATGACCAAAGATTACGCTAGTTTTCGCAGTGCTCTTTTAGACCTCATACCAGTAAAAACTCCAAAATGGGTTGATAGGTCTGAAGCCGACATGGGAATAATGCTTTTAGAGCTGTTTTCATATGTGGCTGATGAGCTAAGTTATCTGCAAGATAGGGTGGCAAATGAAGCCTTTTTGTCCACTGCAAAGCAACGCTCATCTGTGAAAGGTCACCTTGCTTTGATAGATTATTATTTGCAAGATGGCTTGTCTGCTGATGTTTTTATCAAAATCAAGGCAAACAAACCCGCTCTTATCCAAGCAGGATTCCAATTATCAACTGATGAAACTGAAAAAAATCCGATAGTTTTTGAAACTATTGTTGACCATCATATTGACCCTTTGCATAATGAAATGACTCTCCTCAATACATTTATCGACGATATCACAGGACAGCCTTGTGCAATCATCGAAAACCGATTTGCAAAACTCCAAAAAGGTCAGTATATTCTTTTTGAAAATTCAAAGACAGAAAATGCCGAAATTGTGCGCCTATCTAAAGGGCCTACATTCGTTGGGTCAGATACAAAGATAACTTGGTCAATTGAAGAAAAACTAAAGTTCCACTATGAATTAAAGTCTGACAAAATCTGTGCAAACATAACAAGAGCAAATCAAGGCAAGACTCTAAATAGTGAAATATTAAAACAAAAAGACCAGATCACAAACCAGTTCTCATTTAGGATAAAGAATGGTCCTATAACATATATTTCTGATGGTTGTGGTGATACTTCTTTACCACATGCTCAAAGTACCATCAAGGTTTGGGTAGATGGCCAGTCGTGGGATCTCACAAACAACCTTCTTGAATGCGGGCCGTTTGACCAGAAATTCTCTGTCTCTGTTGATAATGGTGGATATGCCACCGTTAATTTTGGAGATGGCGTGTTTGGAACGATGCCCTCATCCCACAGCCTGATTGAAGCACAATATCGTTTTGGTACAGGAAGTATTGGCAATGTTGGCAGAAACACGTTAAGAAAATTTGACCTTTCAGCAAACTCGCCATCTATAGTTTCATGCATTGAAAGCATCACCAATCCATTACCTGCTTTTGGAGGCGTGGATCCTGAATCAATTGATGAAGCGAAAATAGCTGGCCCCAAAAGCATTCAAATTCAGCATCGGGCAGTGGTGTTGGAAGATTATGAACGACTTGTGATGCTCAAGTTCCCAACTTATGTCAGTAGGGCAAAAGCAAGGTTTGTCTATAATGGAAGCTTTAACATTGTTTTTGTTTCAATAGCTGTGAAGGGCGGCATCAGGGTAAATTCAGGACTAACGCTGAGTATGTTACTGCATGACGTAAAGAAATATCTTGAATCTGTAAAGATGATTGGGTATAAAATCAAAGTGGATTCTGCAAAGTATGTTCCAATTGAAATTATGATGACTGTTTTTATAAAACAAGGCTTTGATTCTGAAGGCATTAAAGAGAGAGTTAGGTTGATGTTTGGCAACAAAGACAATCCCGATGGTAGTAGCGGGTTCTTTCATCCATCTAACTTTGGATTTGGAGACTTTGTGTATGTTAGCAAAGTATATGAAACATTAAAAAAAATACCTGAAGTAAGTTATGGTGTAATCTCTGTTTTTAAAAGGATGAATCCTTCTTTTGGATATTTGGAAAATGATGTTGATAAGAATACGTTCTCCTCAAGGACGATTTTGAAAAAGCAAGATAAAGAATCTGAGAAAAATCTCAAACAAGGATATATTTCTGTTGATGAGAATGAAATAATAAGACTTGACAATTATTCAGCCTACCGCCCAAAAAATGGTGTATTGATACTACGCTTTTTAAAAGAACAGACTAGGAGCGACGCTAAAGAACTATCGATTGGTGAATGGATGTGAAGATGATAAGGATGAGAAAGATGGTGGGGATATAATAATGGACATTGATAGCCTTTTACCAAAAAAAATATCCAACCCACCGTTCCGACCTTTCATAAATTACAGAATAGGAACCTATTCCACCTTTAAAAAATCATTGATAGATTCCATTCGACGTGACACGCGTCTAGCAAAATGGACTTTGGAGTTTGATAAAGATCGATATGGCCTTGCCCTTGTGGAGATGTGGGCATACCTGTGCGATATTTTGACCTTTTACCAAGAGAGGATTGCCACAGAATCATTTGTCAGAACTGCACAGCTTGAGGACTCTGTAATCAAGCTGTTGCAAATTATTGGTCATACTTCACCTGCAAATGGAGCGGCTGCATCTACTTTTGTGAGGTTCATTGCAGATGAAAAGCATGAACAACACATCATGTCATCCTCTTCCTCTCCACCCACAACATTAATCTCTCCGGGTTTTAAAGTGAAATCAGTACCGGAGAAAGGAGAAGAGTCCATAACTTTTGAAACAGATGAATGCGTGTCAATAAAATCCGACCACAACCTTTTGAGGATTGATGGTTGGAAAAGTAGCTTCAAACTCAAAAAGGGATCTACCAATCTTACTTTGGACAAAATATATCCTGATTTGTCCAGCAATGATTTTCTATTGATAACTGATGATCTCAACGCAGATGTGATACAGGTAATTAAAAAAATCGACAATGACAAAAAAAGCCAGGTGTTTTGGACATCTGATGAACAATTACGTTCAGAATACACTTTGTCAAACACAAAAATCTATAAATTTACACAGCTTGCCCGTCCTTTTGGATACAATGCTTCTCCGCCCATAGTGTCAAACCTTCATTTAACCCTTTATAAAATTAAGGAAAAAGACGGGACTGACATTCGTCCACATCAGCCAATGGCCAACATGAATATGCAGCTAGTCAATCCTTCTGGTGATCTGATATCTCAAAAAAAGACTGGTGAAAATGGCATTCTTTCTTTTGCGAATGTTTTACCAAACAGCTATAAAATTCGCATTCTAAAAAGTGAAGTAGGGCTTTCAGGTCTCGCTACTGATTACTTGACTTCATCACTTATCCCTGCAAGCCAAGTTATAATGGGCTATCAATCCAATTTCGATGTCAGTTTGGATTTATCCGGTACCGGTATTCTTGTAGTGGAATTCAAAGTGTTTCAAAATGATTTAACTAGCCTGGATCATTTGGAATCCACAATTTACCTTGACAAACCTTACAAAAATTTAGAGCAAGAATCGCCTGTTCTGATAGTTAAAGATTCTTCGGGAGACAAGATAGATGTTTCAAAACAACTTTTCAAATTAGCGTCAAGCGGTCAAGAGTTTCACTCAAATTATGGTATGAGTGCAGAATCTAGCAAGATAACATTACAAAAAATAGATGGTGGAGATTCAAAGTCCATTTTCGAATCTGAAAAGTATGGTATTAGAAATTCGCTAATACTTACAAATCCGTCATTTGAATTAAGCGTAGATCCACAATCTGCCTTCCAGGAACTTACCTGCGATAGAGAAAAAATGGTGCTGGAAGGAATACATACTGGCCTGAAAGCGGGAATGTTTTTGGGTATTAAAGACAACACATCTGTTTTTTCAGGAACGCTTGTTGAAGATAATACCTTGCTTCCATTGAAAGGTTATACGATACGCCTTTACAAAACACAGGGTCAGGTAGGGGAACCATCTTCCGATTTTATCCATGACTGGTTCGGACCCCCCTTAGAGATCAAAACCAAAATTACAAAAAAAAATGGATCATTTAGATTTGAAAATCTTTATGCTGGTAATTATTACGTGTCAGTCTATCTCCCAAATGAATTTTACTGGGAAACTTTTGTAAAAAGAATGGTAAAAACAAAACACAATGAATCTGTCATAAGCGATAACGCCTATGACACAGATGGGATTACCGGCGCAAATATTTTTGATCTAAATAATGAATTTTTGAAGATAACCGAAAGGGTTAAAAATGCTTTTAGACACTCCCTCTCAAAAACTACATCCCATCACAGTGCAATAAAATTTAATATCACTGTTATTTCTGCTCTTGAAATATCTAAAAGTCTCGCTATTTATCTGGTTGAAAAAATCAGAGACGATCAAGGAAAAATAACCGACCTTGAAAACAGGTTTTCGTCTGCATTGGATAAAATTACAAATGAATTCACCAAAATAGAAAAAAAGTTAGGCTTGATGAATCTTGGTTCCTTTTTATCTTCAAAAGCACAACATAATTGTATTCAGATATCCATATCAGAAAAGTCGTCGAGAGATGGATTTTTGGAGATTGGTAAAATGACTGAGATGGTCAAAACAAGAATTAACAATTTGGTAGAACTAGCATCAAACGTAAGAATCACCAATTCTGTTTTATTTCTGTTAAAATTGTCTCAAGAAATGATTTTGATAACTCAAATATTGAAAGAGGCAACAAGGCTTGCGACAAACGCTCTGAATACTCCTCCCCAATCAGCAGACAGAATGGACTGCCTTGTTGGATCTACAAATAATATTGACTTGCAATCGAATTCTTGCAAGAAAATAACGCTGAGACTGGATTTAGAACGCGAAGACAAAGAAGGTTACCTAACATACGTTGCAGCCAAGGAGAAATTTGCCAAGATGGAACTGACCAAATTAGCAGAAGACCCAATATTCAAAGAAGGCAAGACATGTTTGAATCTGGATTGGCCGCTTCAATATTCGTATGTTAAGGGATTTGCTGAAGTTTTTGCAAATGTTGTATCGGCCTCTAATGGGGAAACAGTAAATAATGAAATACTGGGAAGCGGCGACGCATCTTTAATTCATCAAGAATTTAAACTATCTAAAAATCCATTAAGTTATGTAATTTCCAATTCATCACCTAAAAGAATAAAGAGTACACTTGAGGTCTTTGTAAATGATACCAAGTGGGAAGAAAGGGATGATTTTACCAAGAGTACTCCTACGGATAGGCATTACATAACTTCTTTAGATGAGGGGAAAACAACCAAAATAACTTTTGGAGATGGGATAAGGGGTTCCACTCCTCCTACCGGAGTTGATAATATACATGCAAATTATAGGATAGGCGTTGGATCTAAGGGAAACGTGGGACCCGATACTCCCATTGTGGCATCCATAGACAATCCTGCGGTGAAATCTGTTTTCCTTCCCTTTGGATCCTTTGGTGGGACTGATAAATTATTGAGCGAGCTGAAAAGAGTCCGCACCACACACATAATTACTTTAGACAGGGCCATATCGCCTGATGATTATTCTGTCCTTGCAAAAACTTTTGGTGAAATCGCAAAGGCTAGGGCGTTTCAAACCATGCAGGGTGATGGACAACAAAGTATTCTTCTTGTTGTTGCTGCACAAGGGGGCCGGATAGTCGATTCTGCTTCCATGAATGGTTTGAGAACCTATTTAGATGGCAAAAGAGATACAAATATCCCACTTGATATCCAATCTTTTGTACCGGTTCCTGTGGATATTGTCGCAGAGGTAAAAATCAATGTGAGTTTTTTACAAGATCAGGTTGTCTCGAAAATCAAGCACAATCTCGGACCTGGATTATCTTACACAATCAAAAAAGAAGAAGAAGAAGATGAAAAAGATGAAAAAGATGCAAAAAAAAGTCACACACTTTTTGCGTTTGAGCGATTAAACTTTGGAGAGCATGTTACTTTGAACGATGTTTATTCGGCTATAGGAAATGTTCCGGGTGTAGACTATGCGGTTGTTAAAAAGTTTAACAGAAGGGATTCAAATGTACCAGTACAAGATGTGATATCTGCTAAACCAAATGAAATTCTCCAGTGCAACAACGATCCATTGGATCCCATCCAAGGTAACATACAGATTATAGCAACCGGAGGTATTAAGTCGTGACTGATTACATTGATTTTGACGATGTTCTGGGCAGCAATAATGGTAATGGTAGTGGTGGTGGTGGTAATGACAAGATCGAGAATGAAGCATGGAAAGTCTATAGCCAATTTTACAAAAAGTACCTTTACAATTTGGTCCCTGCATTTTACCGAGAATATGACAAGAATGATGTATTAAAGTCATTTCTTGAGAATATCGCTGACCAAGCGGCATTTATTCGACTGGATATAGAAAACCTAAAAAAAAATTTCTTTATTGATAGTTGCGATGAATGGGTAATTCCATATATTGCCGATCTAATATCAGTAAAAGCCATCTCAAATTCTTCTCCAAACAGCAGCAACCGTCTGGCCCTCAAAAATGCAGTAAAGTGGCGAAAGCTAAAAGGTACTATTTTGGGATTAAAGAGCCTCGTTAATGATACGGTAATGAGAAATTGTAAAGTAAGAGAGGGGTTTGAGCTTTGCGCACTTGCCGAGAATTTTGCCATATCTGATACGCCTTTTTCGCATAGCGCTTTTGTGAACTTGAAAGACCAATCCTTACTAAATGCCATTGGCACTCACAATGATGGCCTGAGTTACACTGTCGATGTTTGTGAAACTAAAGAAGGAAAAGGCTGCCATTATGGACTTAAAAACCTGTTAATTTTTTTACCCATGTTAAAAGTTTACCATTTAGATGATGCGGAAGTCAAAAGAGAAGACCATTTAAAATATTATTTTAAAAATGCCATACGAAAAGAATCACCTAACTTTAAAAATTATTTTCCTCTTTATCACCTGACAGAACAGATTAGGATAAAATCTGGTGACTTTCAACAAGATCCATTTAAGTTTTTTGGCAAAAAAGATGGAATGAGTGTAAAGGTCAACAATGTGCTGGCTGCATGCTCTCAGCAGCCTGTTTGCAAAGAAGTGGAAGTCAAAGAAAAACCAGCGGATAGTTTTGTCACCATTTTGGAGTCAAAAACTGATCTTACTGAATTTGATCCTGACTTTTCAGGATTGGACCCTAAAGAAGGCATAGCAATTTTAGAGCCAAAAAAATTTAATGGCTATGACAATCAATTTACCATAAGAGTATTTTCATATTCTACCGCAAGGCCTCTTGTGGAAATAGGGCGATATGAAATAAACAGAATGAGTTTTTCATCTTTTATTTACAATCTTTCATCTGACATGAATCAAATATGCATAGGCACCATTATTTTAAGCATAGAGCTTGATGGATATGCATCCACATCCACATTTCCTGAAACAATTATTTCAATAAAAGATTCCAGAATACCTGAAGTTAGAAAAATCAATGCTGATGAGGATAATGCCCAAAGCAAATATAGAAACGCTCTGTATGTTTATTTGCCACTTTTCACTCTTGGACCCGGTGAGAAAAGGTATTTTTTTATCGATAGTGATGGATCAACGTATCATACGGAGGAGCTGTACGATTCTACCCTTGGGCGCAGTAGATTCTATCCTTGTGGGCTGGCAAGAGCCTCATGCGGGCAAATATATCCTCCAAGACAACTGACATATTCT
>JANWKP010000094.1 GCA_025451315.1 Nitrososphaerales archaeon
CTTTTTGATTCCTGATTAAAGTTCAATAACTGTTGAGTTGTTATCTTATCATTATTGTTCTTATTTTCTTTTAGTAAAATAAATGATTCATAAGATATAATTAATCCTACCAAGATTAAAAAAAATTTATAGGTACATTTTTGGTTAATAATGCACCGTAAAAAGCACCTATAGCACCTGTTAATGCCATTATTATAAAAATTGGAAATGATATATTCTTGTTTCTTATATGTTGGATTGCTGCTGTAATAGCACCTAATGTACTAACTCCTATATTTGTACCAACAGATTCAGTCACACTCAGACCAGTTGATAAAATAAATGGCAGTCTTATTACTCCAAGAACTAAGCCTACCAATCCACCAATAAAACTAATTATAAAACAAATAGAGGATAAAAATAAAATATAAATAAAATTAATTTCCATGTTTGACCATGCTCATTAATTAATATAAATACATCTTATTCACTCATTTGCCAAAGAAACTAAAATCATAAAATGTAAATATTATTAATAATATTATCCTTTTAACTTCTATTTAAAAACACCTTCTTATTGTATTATATAATCCATAAAAAATAATTGAGATAAGTTACTAATAAGAAAAGCTAAATACAATGTATTAATAGAACCATTCTATTTTTAAATTGTAAATAATATTAAGAATGTTTTACTATAGTTATCTTTTTTCACGTGATATTAATATTAAAATAAGGAAATTACATTTCTAATACTATGGGAAATAGAAGTAGGACAGAAATAGTCGGTAATATACTGGATGCTGCAAATGGAGGAACATCCAAGACAAAAATTATGTACATAGCTTTTTTAAGTTATGGGCAATTAAAAGAATACCTTTCTATATTGATAGAAAACAATCTAATAGAATATCTGGACGGGGATAATAAATTCAAGACTACAGAAAAAGGATTAAACTTTCTCAAAATGCATAACCAAATTGAAGAATTATTACAGACTACAACAAAAAATAACTAATTAATTATACAATCTGAGAATCAGTAATAACTAAATCCAGTTTTTCAAATTTATTTAAAGGAATTTCGGACATTTCTACTATATCTTTAAAAAAAGGAAGTACTTAAATGGTAACATTGTTTCCAGATGTTATTAATTAGTTTCAACTGTTATCATCTACATTTCGTTATTCGTGAAAAATTCCGCAAATAGGTACTACATATAAAAAATATTTTTTAAGCAATATTGCAAATCTAACTCTCCATATAGGAAATCTAAAATGTGTATTTTAAATGTCTCCAATTTAACAGTATTGATAAAAACAGCTATATTTGGGACATTGAAAAGAGTGTTTTTAGCTAATTAATGTTCTCTGATACGAAACTGATTAGATGGGGAAATTTAAGCTCAAAGCTTCCAAACATGACATTTACCCTTGGAGCAAGATGTATGAATGGAGTAGTATTGGTTGCTGATAGAAAAATAACCAAATTTGATGATGGATTAACTTTTGATTATGGTGACAAATTATTTGCAGAACTTCGTCATATTGTTTTTGGTTCTTCAGGTTCCACTGGTGTATTTGAACTATTTAGGGCTAAAATAAGGAATCATATAAGAACACAAAATGTAGACGTTGACAATATTATTCCAATATTAACTAATTATGTTTACGACTTAAATAGACAATACAATTTCCGTAGTGAATTACGATTTGACGTATTAGTAGCCATTGGTTATAAAGACACAAAATCTACACTTACATAGATTGATGCTAATGGAACTCCAAATATAATTAACGGCATTGAAGCAAGAGCAATAGGAACAGGAAGAAAATATATTAAAAGTTTCTCGGATAGTATATGGAATAATAATATTACTATGCGAGAAGTAGCAGAGGTTGGTTATTTTATAATAAAATATATTGAAAAATTCAAGTTAGATGAATCTGTTGGTATGGGTAAATTCTATCCTTTAATCTGGTATATTCCAGACTATTATGTTGAAAATAAAAAAGGGTGAAATAATTAAAAATAAGAAATAAAATTTAAATTCTATTTATTGTTTGGATTGTTACCACGAACGCAATCTATACACCAAACTTCAGGCTTTGGTATTCCATCAACATTTCTCCTTACTTCTATCCAAACAGATAGATCCGAACCACAATTTTTACATGTTCCATCGTAAATTGTTGCCGCCATTTTCAATAATATTGATAAAATATATTATAAAATTGTTTAAGAAAAAGAAAGAAAAATTACTTTATTAATTATTTATGTTCCTTGTTGGTGTTTGCCTAATTCAATGCCTAAACACTTTAAACACCAAAATTCGTTTGGTCCTATTCCATCGCCTCTATCTTTTCTTACTACCATAGAAATTGATGGATGGTCTATACCGCAATTCTCACATTTTCCAGTGTAACTCATTGCCATATTCAACTAATTATTCGTATGTACTATAAATTTAATTCTCTCTTTTCTAACTTCTAAATTATTATTTCTTGTTCTGCAGTGTTGACAATATCTTCTGCTTTTTGAAGTGTTGGTCTACTTAGTCCTACAAAACCTACGATTTGATTATACTTGATTTGAAAATGCCCATTATGAATGGAATGACAATATATCACAAAATTAAGGAAATTGATAATAACGTAATAATTTGCTTTACTACTGCAGATATAAACTATATTCAACAATTACAAAAAGGCATTATCGATATTGATAAAATTGTTCTATACAAGCCAGTATTATTGAAAGACCTAAAAAATAAGATTGATTGGTTATTATCTCGTCAAGAAATAAATAGTAATAAACCAACAACTATGATGATTATTTGAAATCAATCATTTATAATGAGTTGTGGCTTAATTTTTTTCTTTAACCGATAAATTATCTTTAATTATTAAATAATATAATTAACACTAATATTTACGCGACAAACAAAAATCCAGTCATTATAACCCATTTCGACATACCATAGCCTTCTACATATCATTTGCTCCTACTACGATGGCTATGGCTTTTACTAATATTAAAGAAGTAAATCTCGTCCATTTCCATACCACAAATGTTACGGCATTAGGATTAGCAATATCAGAAATCAAGAATGCATTCAATATAGACTTTTATACGATTTGCAGTTATTCTCAGAACGGCAATTGCAAAATAAATTAAAGTAAAATGAAATGCTGCTAAAGTTTGATTTAAGAATTATAAGAAGAGGGATTATGCTACAAGTTAGGCATTAGTATTAATTTCTAATAATGTCTTAATAAACTATGTAGATATGATAAAATCAAGTCAATGTTCCGACATTATAATGATGATAAATTCAAAAATATTATAGATGAATTTATACTATCTTCATCAGATAATGAATCAAAATACATTTTACGGAATATGGATTTTGAGGCATTCAAATTAGGAATTTCTTTTTATCAAATGATATTCATATTAATCCAAAAAAATGCTATTCAGAACAGAAAATCTCAAATAAGATAAATGACAAAATGGTAAAGAAATTTTGATTTGTATATTTTACAATAAGTTACTAATGATAAAAACTAAATAATATGTCATAGAACCCTACTACATAAATGATTCCATTTTATTAGGTGAGTATTTTTCTTGGGTTTCTCTATTTTTTGTTTTATTTTTAATAGTACAATACAATATTTTAGTATTCAATTAAAAGATAGAGAAGTCAAATTAATATAAATACAAACAAACCAAACAATATTTATAAAAGTTAATCCAGCTTAAAAACTATGGGTTTATATGGAATATATGGCAGTCACCCCACAGAAAAATGTCCATGGAATAATGCTGAACCTCGAAAAGAATTATTAGAACATGGTCTTAAAATAGTTGAGGAAGCAAGTAAAGTAAATATAAAAATAATTAATCAATATCACTCAGCTTTAGAACATACTTTTTTATGGGTCGTTGAAGCTAATGATGCTCATTTAGTTCAATCATTCTTTACAACATCATATTTAAGTAAAATTAATGCATTAAAAATAGTTCCTCTAATCACGTACTCTGATGTTATAGAACATTGTAAAAAATTATAACATTTCTAAATATTTGTAGTTTCTTTTGAATTAACATCTTTCATTTATTCAGATATTAATTTTTTTCTAACACATCTATTTTTATTTGATATAACTTGATAATATTATTTTTAGAACATTAATTAATTAATTTTAAGATAAAGTTTCTAATAATAAAAGCTAAATAAATGTACTACTATCTCTACATAGGACTCCGCTTTTAGAACCGCTAATGGTATTACTTCCACTTTGTCCATAATACCTAAAGATTTTGCTTGTTATTGTTGCTATTCTGAATATATTGCATCAAAGTATACAAATAAATAAATTAATTACAAATAAACAAATATAACTATTATATAGTCATTAATACATATGGTTATATACCTTAGTTACTTATATATAAACATGTCAACAAAAGAAAATACAACTAAATTTAACAAAGATAACAATAATTACAATGAAAGAACAACTAACACCTTAAATCAACAACAAGATGCAATAAACAAGACACTAGACAACACCTTACATAATGTGAAAAGAACAACTGACGAAGCCACACGAGAAATTCCAAGATATACACAACGTATTGCTGAATATCAAGAACAAACTATTCAAACTGTAAAAGATATTGCTTCTGACTTTATCGAAGCACAAAAACAAGTAATAGGCTCTTTTCAATCACAAGTAGATAGAAATACTAATGGTGTATGGAACTTGTTTAATCCACAAAGAATTGCGGAAAATCACGCAGTAATGGTAAATAACTTTACAAGTTACTTGTTAAATTCTGCAAATCTAATAAACAATGCTCTAGTATCAAATATGAGAGTATACAACACAGCACTTGAACAAACACGTGATAATGTGAAGACTTGCGCAAAAACAAACACCAATTTCATACAATCAGTTAATAGCCAAAATAGAGTGGTAAATTTTACCAGTCCTTAACAACACCTCCTTATTCTCAGATACAAAAGACAGTATCTGAACGACTAGCATACAGTAATGATTTGATTGATTCAAACCAATCGTCAGCAGAAAACCAAAAGAAGAAAGAACGAAAACCTAAACGACTCCTTATAGCCGAAGCAGACTCCGATATTCATGTTCTTTATTCTCTTTTTACAAAACAGTATGGGTTTTCACTATCAGATGTAAAAGTTGTACAAGATGGTAACAAATGCTTAGAAATTATACATTCTAATAAAGAAGACAACAACGAAAACAACGACTATGATATCTTTATAGTAGACACGCATCTTCATGACATTTCAGGCTTTGAAGTTGCTAGAAAAATTCGTGATAGATTACCACATAAAAGAATAATATTAACTACAACCTACTCACTAGATAATATATGCAGTATAATAGATTCAATTGGTATAAAAAGTCAAGATGTGCTTTTTAAGCCTTTTAGCTATTCTGACCTAGTTTCTATTTTAAAAGAGCCAGGAATGTCATACAACTAATATTGTTGTTTAATATCATTGTTTGTTATTCTTCTATTTATGGAGTTATTCCTATTTCTTTTGGAGGGTAATTATTTGAGGCTGGGTCATAATTATTCCATTTTCATAACGAATAAAGCTAGTTTATTGGTGTATGATGTTTAGGTGTAACTATCATCCAATCCAACAAACTAGCACAGCAGAAAA
>JANWKP010000095.1 GCA_025451315.1 Nitrososphaerales archaeon
ATATGAATCCACGATAATAGCGCCGGAGGTGGGGACTCGAATCTACGTCTTTCAGACGTGGGTTCCAACCAATAAAGCATCGCTGGCAATCTTGTATACGCTTGTTTTATACTAGGGTCGGGCCCGTGGGGATTAAGTTCCTAATGGTAATGGGGATCTAATACAAACAAAAATTTTCTGTATATCTAAGGTTATAATATGGATTTATAGGGGCTTTGAACCCCAGTAACTAGAGGAGGACACAGATCTTTTTCATATTAAAAAATACTTGTGAATAGTTTATTTTAATCCAAATAGAGGAGGAGATAGAAGGCGACACAAACATTTCACATGATATATGTACAGTTTATCACAAGTAAGGATTAATGAGTAAATAGTAATCCGGCTATAATGTAGATTTCGGACAGAATTTGCATTAAATAATTTTAGATGTCCTAGATAAGGGCAAAGTTAGTTGTTTTTACAGCGCAAACAACAAGAAAATATGGAAAATAGCAGTAGTATCAAGATATTTCTTTGAATATCAGTAGTGCGTGATATTTTTATTTTGCTTATAAACTAACCATACTACCATAGATTTTATCAAATGGTAAAAAAAGAAAAAGAAGATCTAATTCTTAAATCATTAAGTGAAGGATATACTAATAGACAGATTGCCAAAATCGTCCATTGTTCTCCTAACGAAATAACACGAATACGAAGGAAAAATACAGAAGAAAGTATAGAGGATAGTATAGACATGAAAAGTAAGTCTGAGTGCTCTAGAGCACTTGACCTACTTCAAAAAGGGGTACCATTGATTGATGTTATTATAATTTTAGATATCGAACCAGAACGAGGTAAAAAATACCAAGAAATCTATCTAGATTTATTAAAAAGAGAAAAAATTGTGTCTTTGCTAAAAGATGGGAAAGACATCCCGTTAAAAATCGAAATCCTTGAATATCTTCTGAAAAACCCTCAATTTTACAGAAAGATTAAACAAGGTATGGACATTCAGACCGTAATATGGGAACTGATAGAGGAGGAAAAGGAAGCTCAACATTATCTAGACATAACAAATTTCTTACTTAAACGCGCAGAGGCAAGATTAGAAGAACTAAATGAAGAATAGAGTTAAATATTTTTAGTGTATCACAATTTAATACCTTTAAGAACTGTCCACGTATGTATGAATATCATTACATATATCGAATTCCCTCTTTACCAAGATCACATTTTGATTTTGGATCAGCAGTCCACAAGGTAATTGAAGTATTAACTAAGGAATCGACTAAATCAGGAAAACCTCTCACTATCAAATTAGCCATTGATCTGTTAAGGAGAGAATGGGATCCCAAGGGATTTAGATCAAAACTGGATGAAAAAAGATCATTTCAAGAGGCTGAGGAAATCTTGAAAGTTTTCATAGAAGAACAAAACAAAATGGATAGTAAGATACTAGAAATTGAAAAGGATTTTGTTTTAAATATATCTGGAATCAACATAAAAGGAAGAATTGATAGAATCGATATTATTAATAACAAAGATCTTTTGGTATTTGATTACAAGACCTCCAAAGTTGCTTCTAGTGAGAATAAGCTAAAAGAGGATATGCAGTTAATACTTTATTCATTGGTAATAGAACAAACTTATGATAAAAGACCGATAGAAGTTGGTTGTTGGTACCTGAGAAAGAACAAGCGGGTAATGATCCATGTTACCGAAAAAGAGGTTATTGAAGTTTTGGAACATATGAATTCTATCGTCAATCAGATTAAAATGGGAAGTTTTCCACCAAAACCAGGTTGGGTATGTAAAAATTGTGATTATTCTATAATTTGTGATTTTGCAAAAAAATAGAAACAGAGATAATGGGTGTGAGTTGATCCTGAAAGAACACACTCTGATTATCTAATTTGAATATAAGGCGGGATGTAGATCTTTCATATGAGCTCTAGCCAATTGCTGAATATTTTATATTTTGCATACTCTATTTGTTTTTTTTCAGATCACTGTTTAATTTGAGAATTTAACATCGCAAAAAATGTTCAAAAATTGAGCACAACGATTTGATAAGATTTTGTCAAAATAGCAAGGATAGCAACGATAATTTGTTAGGTTTGTGAATAACATGGCTTAAGTCTTTTATACTTATTTTCTCATAAATAGTATGTCAACAATATCAGCAGATAACAAAAAAGATCTCGTTATCCAACTACATAAAGAAGGAAAAAACATAAGGGATATAGCAAAAGCGGTCCATTTATCCTTCACAGCGATAGGCAAGATAATAAGAGAAAGCAAGGGAATGATAGACTCAAAGCCTGAAAAATCCATTACATCCAGAGCATTTGAACTATTTGAAAAAAGAATGAGTCTAGTTGAGGTTGCAATCGAGTTGGATTTAAGTCCAGAAGAGGCAGAGAATATTCATCAAGGCTATCTAAAGCTTAAAGGCATGGATGAAATAGCTAGATTTTGCCGAAGAGTAAAAAAATATCTTTCATCCTTTACGGAATTTGTTGAAGTCTGTGAAGAACAAACTCCTGAGAGTCGAAAGTTATTTGATATACTTAACCTTGAAAAGGTGATTAAAGGTCAAAAAGATTCACGAATAAAACTAACTATTTGGTGTCACGATGAGGAGCAAAGGTTAAAATCATTAAAAGAAGAAGTGGAAGCAACAAAGCAACGAATAGAAAAGTTAAAACAAGAAGAATATAATAAATGGTATGAATTATTCGGCAATGGAAAATATAATTCTATTATTGAAGATAGTGAGCAATAAACCTACTAGTCTATTAATTAGATATTAAATATCATAAAAATGTTATTTTCTGATGGATGTAGTGTAGAAAATGCTTCCGGTGCCGCCGTGCCTTCAGTAGTTAAGATTAACTGTAGATAAGTTTCAGAATAGTCCTTTTAGATAAACTGTGAATAATACAGTTTCTAAGGAACGAGAGCAAAAACAGACATCCAATTTGCGTGAAGCCTGAAGAATATTGTGTTGATGTTGCATTATCTTATGGGATAGATAGCTTAGTCAAATCAAGTCAGGAAAAAGATTTTAGAAGACAATATTTACTTTTATGCCTTATCTTCAACAAAATCATGATGATATTCGTCAAATTATATAAAAATATGGTATGATTCCCTGTTTTAGGCGCCGGGAGTGGGACTCGAATCCATACCGTATAAGCGCGGATTCATATAATAAAAATTTTACAACAATCTCCCATTATCAAAAAAAACATTAGCATGGAGGGGATGGGATTTGTTCACATGTCAGGTGGTCATGGGTTTACACATAATTGCATCAATTATTGTGTAATTAAAGAAGATTGTTAAATTCATATCAAACCCTTCTATTATTTTGATTTTTTCCTCAGATTGGCAAAGTATTATGTAGTCTTTATAGAACAATACTGAATGTGATTATAATAGGAATAACAATTACATGATTTATTTGAATAGAATTACTTATCTGACCATTGATAATAAAATTCTACCATGAGAATATTTAATCTAATATAAGAAAAATCTTAATATTATAATAATTTGAAAAACATTTGAAATTATTGAAAATACCGATATTAAATTTGTTATATATTGCCTTGGGTTTTATCTTTTTGATACTAATATGGAACGAAAATAGTTCGTTTGTTAATGCTTCATCATCATCTAGAACTCTTGAAGGTGGGATAAACTACGTAGAACCCACGATTGAACAAAAGTTACATCTATCTGGTCCCATAGAGCACATTAGGGGAGGCAATTTCATGGCCACTGGAACTTGGACAGTGAGTTGTGAAAACTATGTGTACGATGAAAATGGTGAACTCGATCCAGACGCTACTTCATATAGATATCAAGCTAACTTAGAAGCCGGCGGTGATCCGAATTCTGGAGATGTATCTTTGAATGGGGAAGTAAATGCGAACCAGGATAGCTCAGGGGCAAGTTTTCGTGTGATAGTTTCGAACTTGCCCGAATCGGCTTATTTGACAAGCGGGTATGGTAGTGCAGTTTGTGGATTCGGCGGTGGTTCAAATTATCCGGTAACTAGAGGATCTAATGGTGAGATCTATTCTTCCGGGAACGACGTACAGTTTTGGGATCTTTCTATTTCTAACTCAAAACCAATCTCAAATGATCGAGTTGTGCAACCTACCGATATAACTGATATTAGATCGGGCACGCTTGTAACTATAGACCAGGGGTACTCAGATTCTGATAATGATCCTATTTATTCGACCAATATGATACAAACAAAAGGACCAGGGGTCACATTGACTCCTCGCTATCTAGATGATTCTTACCAATGGGACTTCGTCGCTCCAAATGTAGACGAAGAAACGACCTTACAATTTAAGTCGGTTGTTAATGATGCATTTGTTGACAGCAATCCAAAATTTATAGATATAATTATAAATCCTAAAAATAGTCCTCCTATACCTTCAATAATTGTATTTCCTTCCGATATTGTCAAAAGCAAAACTGCAGTTACCTTAGATGGAAGTCGCAGCAGTGATCCAGATGGAGATTCTATAACATATGAATGGAAACAAACTGGTGGTCCACCTGTTGCTCTAAGCTTTACACGTTCAGCTATTACCAGTTTTACTGCGCCTGTAGTCGATATACCAACCACATTGAGGTTCGAGCTTTCGGTTGAAGATACCCATGGAGGATTAGGAATAGCTTCCAAATCTATCATAATTCAACCTAGTAATCCACCTAAAGCAAATGCAGGTCCAGATCAAGTAGGTAAGAAACAAGGTGAGTTGGTACAACTAGATGGTAGCCGTAGCAGTGATCCAGATCCAGGAGATGAACTAACATATTCGTGGCAACAAAATGGTGGTCCAATGGTCAAGGATCTAAAAGGAATAGATAGTAGCAATCCTACTTTTGTTATGCCCGCCCTGCAACCTACACTTTCAGATCCAATTAGGTTTATGCTTACAGTAAAGGATCGGGATGGAAACACCGATAATGATGAAGTTGAGATAAAGTATAGTTGTCCAGTGGATGTATACTTAGATGCGTTCATTCCTTTTGAGAGGGTCAAAAGTCCTGACCCTACTGCTGTACATTCCTTTTACCCCTATAGACCTTATCACGCTTATGAAGGTGATAATCATATGGAGCCAATCAAAAAAGGTTCTGCGAGAATGTGGTATACTGTGGAAGTCGATTTGTGTAAGCCAGAGAATCCATTAATCGACAAAAATCATGGTGTAGGATTATCAAAGGCCTATTATTATACCAAGGATAAATATGGCAGAATTACTGGAGAAGCTTTTGATCAAAAATTTGGAGATACTAAAAGTATGAGGGAACAAATATCCGTGATTCAAGGACAAATTCCTAAAATAAATATCCACATAACCGGATCTGGACCTATTCCATTTGGACTCAAACCTCCAGCGGTAGACTTGGATATTAATATACAATTGTATAGAGTAGGTTCTAATGTTATATATACAATATCTGGTCTTCATGATGGATTTCCAAATTATTCTATCTTCATAGGAGATAATAACATATATTTCCATGATGTAGTCAAAGCCAAAACGAATCCATTAACGGCATTACCTCCACCTATGGAATGGAATGTATTTCGTAATTGCGGACCATGTGTAGGAAGCCTAACCTTAACCGAAGCTTATTCTCCTTAGGTTTTACCAATTAATTAGAAAAAATAACTAAGGATTGCTTACATCCAAGGACGGGAAACTTATTTTACAAGGGATTTGTTTACATGTGAGGTAGTCATGGGTTTATACATTGACTACAGTTGAATGAAAGTTCAAGCAGACTAGAGGAAGCCCTAGAATTTCCTTTTGTCTCTTTTGTTATTTCTGGAATATAGTTGGCAATTAAAATAGCAGAAAGGTCATCGCCGTATCTATCATTTCTGTAGGCGGCACATCCATGAAATAACAACTGCACAGTATCACCAAACCTATTTGTTTGAGTGGATTAAATACTATTATTCCGATATAATCATCCGTGCTGGGGTTATGCCCCATAATCTGTCTTTCAAATCATTCCTAAAATTCTTCATACTGTTTAAATCTTTAAAAACAAGAAATTTTAATGAATGATAAGTTAACATGAATTACTTGAAATTTATGTTCCGTATTGAGAAAGAATAAAAAATTACGGCTGGATGACTAGCTCTCCTTTTAGGTTAGGGTCATTTTTTGAATAGAATGAATAATTACCTGGAGAAATGTTTGTAGCCAGATATTCTGAGAAGCTTCCTGGAGTTATATCTACTGTAAATATTTTGCCGTCCATAGAATCTCCCGTGCCATTTCCGTTGGTGAAAGTATGCGTTTCTGTCAAATTATTCAAAACTAATAATTCTTC
>JANWKP010000096.1 GCA_025451315.1 Nitrososphaerales archaeon
AGATAAAAACGAAATTAGAACTATAGGATTTACGATTAATAAAAGAATCGAAGATCTGATCAACACATTATCAAATTTAGCACAAAATATCTTCACTGATAGAATTAATTTAGACATTAATCAATCAATTAAAGTATTAACTCAATCAAAGTTGATATTAAATGATACAATAGATTTTAGGAATATGAGTTATAGTGAATTTGATAAGGTATCAGAAGATCTGGACAAAATTAGGCAAATGGTTGAATCATTAAAAAGAGAATTAAATACTACTCATGAAAAAGACTCATATCCAGATAGCCAGTTGATTGATATTCTAAATACAGTAAATGAAAAATTGTTTACTATCGGCAAGTATGAAAATGATCACAAGAAGAAATGAAGTTGCATCATCTTACTAACTTGTTCTACTCCAAGTATTCAGAAATCAAAAAAAGAGAAATTCAGTATATTTACGAGAAGATTCAAAGCGATATAGAAGCATTTTATGCAATTATCCATCCAAACGAAGACCACAATAAAATCCAGCTAATTGTGGATTTAACAAAAAAATCAAATAGTGTAGATATAAAGATGAACTCTTTTCAAAGAGAGGTTGATCCAAGAGCATATCAAAGTGAAGGTCACCTAGATTCTATAGGTCTTTGCGTATTTCTTGCGTTTATAAAAAAGTTTAACATAGATTGCAATTTGCTGGTTTTAAATGATATCGTCTCTACCATTGATTCAAATCACAGAAACAGAATTTGTGAGTTATTGTTCGAAAAATTTCCTGAAAAACAAATCATAATTACAACACATGATCAAATATGGTATGAACAACTAATTGCCATGCAAAAAATGTTCAATATACGAAATAAGTTCAAGAATTATCTAATAAGAAGATGGAATGTCAAAACAGGATTAGATCTTATACCTTATAAGATAAGAACAGAAACGATCCAATCAAAGCTAGATAATCTGGATAAACAAGGCGCAGGTAACGAAATAAGACAATACTTGGAATTCATTTTGAGCGAAGCTTGTCATAATTTAGCTGTCAAAATAACTTTTAGAAAAAATGGCAAATATACACTTAATGATTATTTTGAGAATTTTGGAAACAGAATATTACAGATTAAGTTATACTCGAATAATTCATGGAGAGATCAAATTTTGAGAATTTATACAGAGCTAGATGTACATAGGTCTATGATTAACTCATTATCACATTATAGCGATATTTCTAATAGCTTTTCAATAGAAGAGATTACGGCAGTCTTTACGAAATCAAAAGAATTAGAAAAATTTATGGGTTGCATGAACTGTAATTCCATGTTAGAATATGACCAATCGAGTAAATTGATCAGATGTGTGAATCAAAAGTGTAAAGTTAAAACCATCTATCAGTAATATAAAATTACACAGTCTACAAATAAGATCCAATAATGGATTACTGAATTGTTTAAATCAGTTTAATATAGTATAATTCATTTATAGATAAACCATTTAGATATTTGAGAATATATTTCGACAATAAGTGATGTTTTAGTTAATTTTTCTGAAAATTTAATTACAATTTAGGGTGACCGTTGAATTTATTCTTTTCTTCCTAATAACTGCATTAATTATTTGTCCTAAATAAGTAGAAGTCAATTGATCGATCATATGACAGGTATCGAATATATTATAGCATATACCGTTTAGTTATCTCAATGATTCAAAAAAACCACATTGTAAAATAAGAGCCTATTAATTGATGTGTATATGATATGTAATTGTTAATTAATTATTTATTAATAAATATTCAAAATGAATAATGGATGTAAATTCCAGTAACAAAATATTAGATAAAATCATAAATTTAAAAAGAAATGCCTATTGGTTCTGGACAGAAGATATCCGTGATACGAAAATAGATAATGACGCACTAAATGATCTTAAACAGAGTCAATCTTCTTTTATCCAAATATTAGAAAAGCATTCATTCAAAGATTTATTGTCCTACATACAATCTTCTCAGATGCCTTTGAGTTTATACCTCTTTATAAAGCATCTAATGAGGGCAACAGATTTTTCCGCTGAGCTGTTATACAGAACCAAAGAGTTTCTGACATTTAATAACATAGAAATATTACATATAATAGATAAGGATAACTACATACCCTACCAACTTCAATCACTTGGAAAATATTCTAATAAAAGGCTACTTAATGAAAAAATACTAAATGCTAACCCAGATTTGGTTCAAGACATTGTTACGATCTTCATTTTTGGTTCCCAAATAAAAGAATTTGAAAAATTCATTTCATTTCAAAAATTTCGACTTGGAACCGTTCTTGGGAATAAAGATGGTCTTAAGAATTATTTTGTATCTCTATATTTAGAGGTCCATAATCAGACAAAGGGATCTTCATCCAATAGTTCAGGAAAATTACCACAGGATATAGTAAAAAAATACTTAGATTCTTATTTTCTAAATAATCCTTCTATAAAAAGAATTTCATCTGGAATACCTAATATGGGGGATGCTAATAAAGGAAAAGGATTTGATGCGGTTTATACTATTCGCAAAGATAGTGGAAATGGTATTATTTACGTAGCTATTGAAATCGCATTTCAGGAAACTACTAATAGCACATTAGAGCGTAAAGCAGACTTGGCTTTCGGGTATTTCAGAGAATTTAAAAATTTAGGTTATTACCTTTGTTATGTGATAGATGGAGCAGGATACTTTTCCAGAGAACCTGCGCTAAAAAGAATACTAAATAATTCTCATCTTTGTGTAACTTTTAAACCAAATGAATTAAAAAAACTATGTCGATTCATGGAAAATATTAGCACAAGATAGATATTTGTATTAACTATTTTTCAGACCCTTGATCTCGGACATGCCAGTAGTCCTTGCAGCCGCTACCGCCTCTGACCAGTTTCGAAAATAGTCATCAAAATATTCAATTGGATATTTGCTATTTGCTTGAACTTCCTCCCTCGTTGGAATTTTATTAAGTTTTATAGATAGTTCTTTAATTTCTAATTGAAGAGTTTTTTTAGGGATCTTGTAATGTGTTACATTCACTCTCTTAAGATTACTGTTTTTAGATTTTGGGATATCACCATTTTTGGAAAACACATCCTTACCTTCATTTATTAATTCATGACGTTTTAGTGAAATTCTGAAATATGTATTATTTTTTTCAATTCCGCAATACGATCTATTTAGGATTTTTGAGACGAGTGTAGTGGTGCCAACACCATTAAAACAATCCAATATTAAGTCGCTTTCATTACTCGATAAAAGAACCAGACGTTTGAGTAATTTTGGAGGCAGTAATGTCGGATGGTCTTCCCGCAATGAATTATGTTTTATTCTGTGTATATCCGTCCATAAATCCGTTAATTCCTTTTTTTCATTAACATTTTCTTTCTTTCTTTTCGAGAGACAGGAATTACGTGTACAGAATCCATAGTTTGTTGGCAAGATATCATAGTATTTTTCTTTATTGTTTTTAAATAGGATTTTGGGATTGTTGAAAACCTTGGGTTTTGGTCCTTTGGTAAAATATAAAATGGGGTAATGTGCAGGCATTATTCTTCTGACTGGATTTGATAATGCGTCCCATGCTATCCAATTTTGAAAATATAGATGTTTCCTGAGAAAAATGTAATGTTTAGTAGCTGCAGCTGGTACATTTAATATGAATAAGGAGCCACCAGGTTTGAGAACTCTAATAAGCTCAAGCAACCATTCGTTACACCATTCAAAATATTTATCTTTACTTAGATTATCTTCATATCCTTCATAATTCTTTGACAAATTATAAGGCGGATCCACAAAAATCATATCCACAGAATTTGAACAAAATTTTTGCAATTCTTTGATTGCATCTCCATTTATAATCCTATTGGTGGGGGTATGACATAGTATCTTGGGATCATTCAGGTTATTGTTCCCATCTAGAAAATGTGGAATAATAAATTGACTTGCTTTTTTCATAGGAATTTTGAAGTTCAAAGATGTCGTGAGCATTTTTTTATTTGGTAATATGGAGAACAGATCCTTTACTCGATTTATTATTTCAGGGGGCAAAGTATCGCCGTGAGTAACGGCTATATCTTTCCATACATCAGATATTGCCGTTCCAAATGAATGGTATAGATGCTTTTTTCCACCATAATCTTTTGTCGTTTTATTACAATATCTGCAATATTCATAAGCTACTCTCATAACAGCATGATTAAGAGTACTATTTCCTTTTGTAAACAACAACAGGCCAACGTGTTCATTTTTAAGCATATCTCCGGGTATGGATTTTTCATCACGTCTCACTACGAACCAATGATGAAAACGATAGTTTTTTTCCAAACATTCTTTGACATAAGGTAGAATTTCAACTTCTCCGAGGATTAATAGTTTAGATTGGTCTTTGATCTTACTACTAAGATCAACAATTGCATTACAAATATCATAAAATTCTGATTGCCTAAAAGATTTTTCATTTATGGGTTTATTATAACTTTGAGGCGACAAATTCGGTATATTTACAAGAAGGATATCAAATTCGTCCAAGGAATTGCTTCCCAATAATTCTATAATGGGTTTATCTACCACTTCTAAATGTGTCTCTATTTCAGCTTTGTGAGTCATAGATACTTGCCTCGAGCTATTAGTAATTGACAACTCATATTATTACTTTTTTTCCTTGCTCTGTGATAACATACAACCTTCCTTTGCGTAAATTAGGAGTTATACATTTGACCAAATCTCTATTTTCTAGTTCAATAAGACTCCTTGTAACTTGAGAAATATGAATCCCCAAGGTTGACGATATTTCAGTTGGCAGCATAGGTCTAGTGCTAAGAATAGAAAGGATCTTTATTCGATGTTTGCTTGATTTTACAAATCCAACATCGTCCCAACTCATCTGCCTTCATTTATATAAAATTCTGAGAGTATATATAATGGCACTTTTGTCTCAAGAATAAGTCATTATTTGTAAAGGCTGACTTTTTTTAGCTTCCAAGAACAATCAGAAATTACAGACTGGAGTAATTTTCATACTTGCTTAATTTAACAAATTATTATTAGAATGGTTAGTGCTCAGATAGGGTTACATTACAAATAAGGATTTTAAAAACTAACTTATCTTCCGACAATGTCATTAACTTTTCTTCTACTTTCTCGATTATAGTTTAAAGAATACATTTCGCAGAAATGATAAAATAATTACATTTATTTTCAAATTCATGTTTATTAAATGCCTCTAAATCAAAAAGAAAGAACGTAGTTTAATATTTGATTTAAAGCGTAAAGATAAATTTCTTTTTTGTAGTTTCAGAATGGACCAAACTACATATCAACAATAGCAAATCAAAATTTGCCTCAACCAAAGGTTATTGGATTAGACCTGACTAGGATATTAATATTCATGATAGAGATCGAGGCAAATGTTTTGGTTATGCTTCATCACATTCCTAAATAAACTAAATTTGCTCACAAATTCTTGTCGATCCTATTACTCCTCTTATTGAAGCGAAGCGGTTAATAAGGAAATTGATCCAATGAACAAGTCATTAGAATCGCATGGCTGAATATGATTTCACAAGTCTCGGATCGAAACGTTTTCAAAACTTTGTACAGGCATTGTTGATGAAGGAGGTGGGTTCAGGAATTACCCCTTTTGGTGATGGAAGCGATGGCTCCAGAGATGCCGTATTTGAGGGTAAAGGAAACTATCCATCACCTGAAAGTGGCTGGGATGGAAAATGGATATTTCAGGTTAAGTTTAGTAAAAATATTAACAATAGAAGCCAAATAACATCGGAATTAAAGAATGAATTGGAGAATATACTCGTAAAATACGAATATAAATGTAATAACTATATACTTGTTACAAATGTGATTCTTACTGCGGTTGCCAAAAATGGTTCATATGACAAAATCGAAGAAATTAAGAAACCTTACCTCAGCAAAATAAATCACATTGAGGTTTGGGGTTACGATAAGATTTGTCGCCTTTTAGATCACCACTATGACTTAAGAATTACTTATAGGTTAACAACTGAAAATGATATCTCGATTTCTCAGACCTCTTTCTTACCAATAAATAAACCCTCTGAGTTGGAAGCATACTATCAGGTGAGATCGTCCCAGTTAATCGAAACAAGAAGGTCTTCTTTCGAAGAAATTTATAGATTGGTAAAAAATTACCAAAACCAACCAGATGACAAGAAAGAGATAATCTTAGTTACTGGAGACCCTGGCGTTGGGAAGAGTTGGACGATATTTTCGGTAATCTCAAAGCTTATGTCAGAGCTAAAAAATATCTTTGCAATTGACAATGTTTTTGAAAGAGAAGATTACTTTTTGAACTTATCACTTGTAGACGCTAATCTAACTACGAAACATTTTAACGATATCTTTATTCTTGACGATAGTGAGATTAGTTATATCGAAATTGGTTCTTCATTAACTGATCGCGATGTTTTATTGATCGTAGTGACGGTAATAACATCTAAATTGAAACACTCCCGTGGTCCAATAGTTTTATCTATGCGACAAGATTCTTGGGAACAAATTATCAATTTACAATATAATGGTAAAAGAATTAATAAGGAGTTGTTAAATTTAAGAGTTAAACAAATCCGTCTACTGCCTCTTAATAATCAAGAAATTGAAGAAATTTTGCATGTTTTAATCAGAGACAATAAAGACCTAAATCATAAGAATATTATTTTGTCTAAATTAGTAAAGGAAGAGCTTTTAGCAAGAACAAAAGGTAATCCAATGATAATCAAACTCTTTCTCCTTGATATATCAATGAGGAATGAAGATAACTATGCAATTAGCAAAAGTGATGTTGAGAATATACCTGATAACATTTATGACTATATGTTAAAAATATTGTTTCAATACTATGATGTTTCAAATCTTAAAAAGGATAATATCATTGAAATTTTAGGATTTCTATATTTTCTTGGAGATTCCAATTTCGCATCCATTGGATATTTAAGTTACCTAATTGATTCGAATTCTGTCCTCAAATTATCACTAAAAAGCATAAATATAGATATAGAACAAGAAAAAATTCCACTATTTAATTGCGATTCAATAGGATTCTTAAGACCGTTCCATAATATACTCAGAGAAACAATAGTTCATATCATCCAAAATCCATATGAGGTCAAACAAAGAATTTTTGCTCTAGATTTTGTCAAGAACATCATGACGCAGGTGATAGAAATAAACAACGATTATAACCTCCAATTAAATGCTAAAGAAAAATATCATTTTAGATATAACATTGAATTGGACTCAGCTTTAGTTTATTTTTATAACAGGGTAAAAATGGAATACGATCAAACAAGACAAGTAAGCGAGACTGATCTATTTCTATATTTTTCTGTTGCAATCGAATCCATGGAGAAAAAAGTTGTTAATAAGGAAAATATTGAAAAAGTCGTGAATGTTCTTGAATTTAGTCATATTTTGTATAATAAATTAAGGATGAATATTGAGCAACAAGTATTGAACATTCTCCTAAAGCTTGATTTCTTGCAAAAACCATCTCATGCAATCAAACATTGGTATCCTGAACTTTTGAGGTCTGCAAATTCAGAAGTTAGTATCAATAGTTGGCTTAACTTTGAAAAACTATTGGAATCCGGGGTTATTAGTAATGATGAATTAATATCAGCGAAATTCACGATACTAAACCTTTTAG
>JANWKP010000097.1 GCA_025451315.1 Nitrososphaerales archaeon
AATTTTCACCCAACAAGACCTTCCCGCAGTGTATTCAGCAAAGGGTTTCCAAAGTATTATATTAATAACCCCTCAAGTTTAATAAAAAACGCAGTAGGCTCCGGTGGTGTAGAGGTTATTAACCAAAATAGCCACACAGTCCGGCTAAGCATTTCGCCCTCTCAAGGCGACGATCCCGGGTTCAAATCCCGGCCGGAGCATCCTCTGTTTGGATAGTTTTAATAAACATGACATTAAATGCTACAAATTATCAAATACGAGTCATAAAAATGAAAGAATCGAGTTATTAGATAACAACAATACTCGTAAATCAGAAAGTCATAATCAAATCTTACCATATTCAGTAAGGTCAGCGAGTGAAGATTTTTGGAATGATTTTAGGAGTTACCTAGGTAATGAAAAGCATAGTCAATTTAGCATTAGAGATAAGATTAGCTATGCTAGACGATTTTACCACATACTTGAAAGTAATGATGCTTCTTTGATAACAAAACTATCGCTCGATGTTAAATCTCATGTCATGAAAGCCTTGGCTGCTTTATCAAAATTTTTAGGTAAATATGATGATTGGCTTGGAATCATCAAAAGTTACCAGCTTAAGTGGTCAAATGGTAACAAGTCATTTAACACTTTCAAGAGTATATTTGAAAGTCAAGGTAATGACATTAATTCGATGATAAAATGGATAAAGGACGTAACCTCTTTTTTACCACACGATTACAAAAATATTTTATTATTTAACACACTCACCGGCCTGCGGCCGGATGAAGCACAGAAATCGGTTTGGTTGATTAAATCCAATTGGAGAGAATATGTTGATTCTGAAAGAGGAATGCTTAAGCATTACCAATTTCCTTCCTTGTTTTTTAGACAAACAAAGAATGCTTACGTAAGCCTAGTAAATGACCAAATCCTAGAAATAGCAAGAAACACACCGAAAAAAGAGTTCTACTACAATGCTCTTCGAAAGAAAATCTCTATAAGAAATAGATTAGAAATGAACATGTACTACTGCCGTAAGGTCTTTGCAACTTACCTACGGAATAAAGGAATAGAACCCGAAATTATTGATTTGTTGCAAGGAAGGATAAGTAGTTCTGTATTCGTTAATCATTACTATAGACCCGACATTAACGAAATAATAACAAAGAGGATAAGGCCAGTGTTGGATGAGCTACTTAAGATGTTGAGTAATGGTTGAATCAGAGTATCCAATTTTATAACTATATGCAAAAGTTTATGAAAAACAAGACATTATTATAGATTAGATTTTTTCAAAGTTTTGTTTGTAACAACCCTCATTTGAATCCGTAGATCGTTTAGTTAAATCATCAGCATTCATGTCTTGATTGGTAGTCAACAGACACAATTTAATTGAATCTAGTGTGATTTCCGAATAACCCTCATTAAATTCGAGTGCACCCTTCTGCTTTAGCTTGTCAAGGACATGTTTGAATCTGTCTACTCTTAGCCTTTCGTCGGGCTGTTTATTAGAAAATCTTTCGTTAAATAATTCATCGAAGCTCCAAGTTTCCTTATTTGGTATTTTGCTAATTCTATATAGCTGAACTATATCTGGTATTAAATCTTCAAAGGTGGTCATGTTATTTACAAATAATACTATTCGCGAGCTTAAATTAAATTCCTTCTGTATTTTACAAATTCTAATCTATCGAATTGTTTTAATCAAAATTAAATTAGTTTATACTCTGGATTACTTTGGTTACAATTCATCAATCAACAAAACCATGATTTTAGGCATCAATATTTGTAGGTTCTCATTATCTAGAGCAAAACTTTCTTTGGTAACCTAACCTTAATCTTGTCAGATTTTTTTTATCTACTGTATAGAATCCCGTATAGTGTTTTTCACCCTTGCATTGCTCGATTTTATTCTCATCCAGACTCAATTTCATTTCAACGGAATGTAAAATAAATAATCACTATCTTTCTTTTTTACAATTAATTCATTAATGATTCTAGTAATATCAGGCAGATCTATGATGAATTTTCCAGTCAACTTCATCTTGTCCAAAATTATTGTCACAAAACCAATATCACTTTCTGCTAATTTATCAACTAATTTCACCTCAAATCTAGAAACATATTCATCAACGCATGTCTCCACAAGTACACCTTCGACAACTACATAATTACGGTACGTACCGGCACTTTCAAACACTTTTATGGGAATTGAACCAAGTATATAATTTTCAAATTGTTTGAGTTCATATGTTGTAGCATGATCAATGCTGAACAAATATAGTAATTTATCCTTTATTGCCTCTCGTTCTATTTCTGATCTCAATACTCCCAGTGTTAAATTTTCACAGATGCGGATATTATCTAAAATCTTGTCTGAAACAAGCTCTGTCATGTATGGAGACGTATCGAACAATTTATCATAAATCTGCTTTAACTCATATAACCCAAATTTTATCAGTATCATGGCTATTTTGAAATTTTTAGGTCGTCTAGCCAAATCTGTGCCAGCACTCTTTTCAAAGATCATGAGCGCTGTTAGTAATTCTTCAATTTTCGATGTATCAAAAACTCTAGCTTGTTCCTCATCTGGTAATCTTCGCGATATCAGTGTTAAATCTGATAGACAAGTAGTAACGTCATTTTTAAGACGACTTTCCAATTGAGATGGATTGCTATCGGTATTTTTTATGCTTAACCAATCTTGTTCTAAATATTTCTTTCTTGTATGCTTTGTTAACAACATTTGTTAAATTTCAGTAAAAGTCACAGTCAAAATTCTATATATTTGTTATTACTATTTTATAATACAATGGACTTTCAACACATTGACAATATCTTTTCCGAGATATTGACTAAAATCGTAAGCGATTGTCCAGTTAAGCCTATTTTTTATGCATGGATTACTGGAACTATTACCTTTGTTTCTACTGTTATAATGCTCAAAGCCATGACAAGGGGATGGATGAATATGAAGAATCACTATAGAATTACAAAGTACGCTGATTGTATGGTTGCGGGACCATAGCAACCAGAACATAGAGGTTTTTAAAGATGAATAGTAATAACGGATTCACATATTTAAGAATTGATGAACCTGAGGAATTGAAAGAAATGGTAAAGGAAATAGGCATAGACTCGAATCTAAATATTATCGTACAACTCAAAGGTAACTTTAAGACAATTATTAGCGGTATCGAATTTAAAAAAGGACTTAAGCAAAGAGTAATTTATTGGGAAAAAACTAAAGCAAATCTTGAATCAAATTTAAAAGGGATTGAATATGGCATAACCAGAAAAATTTCTCTCTTGCTTAGCCAGAGTTATGAGATTATCAACAATTTTGTCACTTCAATATTTGAAGCCGAGGATGAAGATGGAACAAATGACAAATCGAATAAGGTAATCAAGATCTTTAAATATTACAGTGAAAAGGATGAGAGACTATTTGAGGCGATCGTTTTAGAGGACAAACCAACTTTCATTGCTTACGAAAATGGAGAACTAATCTATACAGAGAAGTTAATCGAAAATACGAGAACGTTGATTCCATTTGGTAGTGAAGATGGTCCCGCTAAACCATATGTTTTTGAAAGCAAAGAAAGTCTTGAAAACCAACTAAGAAAAACTAAAGGAATGGGAATAGCAGATCTTTTCCGCATAATAAGGGAAATAGTAAGTAAATATGTAGACCAGAAACCTCATGTCATTGATATTATAACAGTAGATATAATTTTCTCTTTTTTTCAAGATAGATTTCCAACAACTCATTATCTATTCTTTGTTGGTGATAATGGGGTGGGAAAGAATGTTATTGGCGAGCTATTTGAGTTGTTAAGTTATAGAGGTGTAAAAATGACAGATCCATCAATTGCTAATATCTATCGATTATTGGGTAATGTAGAACCAGCTCAATGTACGCTAATAATGGACGAATCAGAGAGAATTGACGAAAGTAGAGACTTGATGAACATCTTCAAAACAGGATATACTTTTGGTGGTAAAGTAGCTAAGATAAATATGAATTCATATGAACAAGAATTTTTCAATACCTACTCTTTTAAAGTATTTCTGGGTGAGAGACTACCTAATAAATCAAAGGCTAAGTGAATAATAGATAGGACATTTCCTATAACTTGTTTACTAGGAAAACCAAAATTGAGCCTTAAAGACGTACTAATATCTCAAGGAAAACGAGGCAATCAGTTTATCAAGGAATTGCAAGCAGAAATTGAAGAAGTTAGAAATAGTTTGTTCTTATACCGCGTGGTTCATGCATACGAAGATAGACCCGATATAGATTGTGGGCTCAAAAATAGAAATAAAGAGTTATGTGAAGGACTGCAATTATATTACAATACTGAAGTTCAGAAGCAAGTTGAGAATACTTATCAGGAATTGTTAAATGAGAAACACTGTGAGAAGAGAGACTCCTTTGATGCTCGATTGCTGACTGTGATTATAGATAATCTGAAGATCAGTGGGACTTGTGGAGAAATCTATTCTAGTGATTTATGGGAGAATATCAAAGACACATTCGATCATTCTGAAGGCCAAGATGAGCTTTATCTTACAGAGTATAATTTTGAGTTGTATAGAAACCAAGTTACGAAACGATGTAAGTTATTCGGCGCAGAATCCAAACACACCAACGATGGAAACATGCTTATCTTTAGAGATGTCGAGAAATTAAAGGAGATACAGGACAGTTACAATGCGGAAGTTCCATTGATTAGTTGCTCTCTTAAAGGTGAAGGTAGTGAAGGTTGTGAATGGTCTACAGAGGGTACCTCTCAAAATAATGATGATAAAAAAACAGAAGCAATTGAGCCTCTATCTACTAGTAACTAGATGACTCTACTTTTTTATTTTATACTAGCATTAGAAGGAAATGGTTAATTCATGATTGAAGGAAATATTCTTTTTATTTTGTCTCATTTCAAAGGCCAAGAATTCTTACATCCGCGTTCTATCATGACTGCAAAAACCAACGGTCAGGTTTTTGTTGATTCTGAAGATGAAATGATGAGGTATTTCACAAAAGCTAATTTCATTGACTGTAGAATTAATGGTTATCCTGCTCATAATGAATCAGAAAGAAACCACCTTTACCCAAGCTTCATTTTTATTGATTTAGATTTATCTCTGTGCTCTACCTGTAAGTATCCAATAAGGAAATTAGATTACATTCTTAAACAAACTCTTAATAAAATAAATGAAGAGATTAATGGTCAGCCAACAGTTCTTTGGACTGGAGGTGGCTATCATATTTATCAGCCTATTAAAATAGTTACTAAAGATCAAGAAAAGCAACATCTAAAGACATTTAGAGAATTCAAAGAATTTATCCCATTTGTAAGGAATGATCTGACTACCGAGTTTATTCGTTTTGCTGCTAAGTATTTTACAAATGGAAAAGGAGACCCAAAACATAATCCTTCGATTCATTCATGTTTAATCCGAATCCCCGGTACTATTAATTTAAAATATAACGAACCAGTAAAAATAATTCAAGAATGGGATGGTATTGAAGCAACTGCTAACGCATTAGTTTTGCCATTCTTGGATCATTTGATACAACTAAAGATTGAATCAGAGGATATAAAGAAAAGAAAACCGAATATAGAATTCAAAGGGGATAGTAATAAAATAGCCTGGATAGATAAATTACTTGAAACTCCAATTCCTGATCATAGATACTTTTGTCTTTGGCACATACTGCTACCATATCTTGTAAATATCAAAAAACTACCAAGGGACGAAGTAATTTCAATTTTAACTGATTGGCTAGATGCGTGCAATAGATTGAATACGGTTAGGTGGAACTATCCTCAAAGAATTAAAGAACAAATAAGATATGCAAAAGATTATGCACCAATCAGTTTGGAAAATCTCAAGATAGAGAATTTACAGCTCTATAAATTATTACAAAATTAGATACCTCGTTCTCTAGAGCCTTCACAGCCTTCACTGCCTTCACTGGTTTCATAGTTAATTCATTTAACTTATCATTTTCACTAATTTTTGAAAATAATACAAATTGTCACCAAAGGGTTTAATTAAACAAATTTGACGCTTGTGCTGCAATAAAAGTGTGCATCAATTTTGCTACTTCGCTTTAGCAGGCTCCTTAGCGTTATTGTGCTCCTACCGTATGTCCAGTGCCCGGGCTATTGCCACCACCAGGGAGATTGTCTCTACCGGCTGCGTTATTACAGTCGGCTACGTTATTACAGCCAGGACCAATTCCAGACGGAGATTCATAGCCATGTTTGGCATACGCTAAATGGGTGCCTTCGAATTGAATGACTGGCAATATCATAATAACAAACATAGTTAAAATCATAGTTATTAGTAGACAAGATCGTTGACCATTTTCCAAATTTTTCATCTAATAACTTTGGATAACACAACGATTTAAGAATTATGACGTCTATTCAAGTTTAAATCCTGGATCTATTTCGGCTCTTCTAAAACCTTCACAGCCTTCACTTTTTGTGGCAATAATCCTTCTCTAAAATTCTTAGTAAATACAAGAAAAACCAAATCTACGAATAGACGAGCTTTACCTATTATTAGTAGATACTTATATAATTTCGATGTTATAAATATGTTATGTTTAGAAGTAACAAAGGTTACAAACAAATTCTTATTGATGTAGAAAATTACAAGGCACTCAAAGAACTAGGACAAACTGGTGATTCATTCAATTCTGTAATTAGTAAGTTAATCGAGAACTCCAAAGGAGTGGCAAATTAAATGTCTGAATTACAAGACGTAATAATAAGAGACTCGGATAAACAATTTAGACTTCGAATCAGTGGATTTCTTAGAAGTTTAGGTGTTTCTCAAATAGTGGACACAAAAGAATATTTAGAAATTGAATTTATTGGAGGAGATTATGGTATTAGAGTCCTTTATCCTTATCACTTAGGAGAACTGCATGAATCAATAAAAAAGGAATTATTAGCTGAGACTCAGCTATCGCTTATTGAGATTGATAATATTAGATTTTATGTGAATGATTACAATGACGAAATAGAAAGCATTCTAAAACAGCTTAAAGGGATCTGAAAAAATGTAGCCTATAAAGTGCAATATTCTATTGGAGTAACACATAGTACAATCGTTTCTGTCACTATAAAAAATACGGTTTATTCTTTAGCTGTAAATACAGCATAGTAATCAAAAAGGAGTTATTTGTTCAAATTCTTCTTTTCAATTAGGTTCACTCTTAATGTGTCTTCTAATCCTTGTCCAAACCTGTTTAGTTTTATAATCCATTGGACGAATATCTGATTCCTTTAACTTTCCACATCGCTCAAATTCTCTGGCAAATGCCGATTGTATTCTATTTAGAACCTCATTTCTATCTGTTCCTACAATCATAGATTCAGTAGTATTTATCCCAAAATCATCAAGAATTTCTTCAGTTGGGATTTTGATTATTCCTAAATGAATGTCAATAGGAACGGGATTAAATTCGTATCCATCAATAGGGTCTGGTTGAAATAGGAATTGCGGCATAGTCGTATGATTTGCAGCCAATTGATATTTAGATATTTAGTAACCAGTTTTAGAAATGATTTGGTAAATAAACAAAAAGGAGTTAGGGGTTGTCAAAGCAAAACGCAAAGGCTTGATAAGACATTGTATTGCCAGTATTGCCTTGTGCATCCACCCTAAATGTATCTCCGCCGACTATTTGTTCACGGATCTGTTTTATGGACCCAGGATTGTTCTGGTTAGTTACAATATGGAACCCAGAAATTAGACTATCACCGGTAATACATTTAGCATCAGACGCAGAAGCAGCTGGTGAAACTACAGTAACAAGATTTCCACCGACCGTATAGATTTTACCTCCAACAGATTGGGGTCCTGCTGGACCTTGTGGACCTATTGTTCCTTGTGGTCCTTGTGAACCGGTTGCTCCTGTTGCACCTGTAGAACC
>JANWKP010000098.1 GCA_025451315.1 Nitrososphaerales archaeon
ACAGAATTCACTAGCGCAACCAACTCCGTTGAATCCTCGAATGAATTATTGGTATTCTAGTAGATGTAACTCATGACAACGACCAAAATTCGTATGAATTTTGGCACATTTCTATTCAGAACAGGTAGATCGGTCAAGTGAAGCACCCAAGGGTAAAATTCTTAAGATAAGGCGATACTATAGAAATGATTTAACTTCTGGGTTAAACGATCCAACCATTTACAATAAAAGACTCCGTAGAAAAAAAATACCACATATTGGATACTAAAGATAGATGTTATAGAATAAGTTGATCCTATACCTAATAAGGATTCATCCTTTGGGATTAAGTTCTCTGCGGTAATAGGGTTGTAATACATTGACTAGATTGGATCAAAAATCAATAAAGCAATTAATCACAGCACAGGTGGCTTCGAATCCATTGGGTTATCTTGGGGATTAATGTATTTAAAAAAAGCGCATGCACTTAAATCATGATTAATGACAACCAGACGAAGTTTGGGATTCGAACCCTTGCTATAAAAACAGGGAATCTTATGCGACGTATCTATCTCAAAAAATAAAAAGGGAATGGGATTTGTTTACATGTCAGGTAGTCGTGGGTTTTAACTATATGACTAGAATTGTATATCCTTTGATATGTTGTGTAGTTTAAATTCATAATTTATAGAAAGTGATATTGTCCCCAATCCACAAAAAGCCTTATATCATTTTTACTATAAATCATGTTATGAATTACATTACAGATGCCGAATCTGGTTCTTCTGGGTCAGCTGTGCATAATAACGAAGTAGAAAATAAAAAAGCTATTAAGGAAATACAAGATAAACTAAATGAACTAGCACCTTCATTGCATAATTCGATTAATCTGACTACTATCAAAGACCTTGAAGTTCGTGTGTCTAATTTAGAGGAGAAAGTAGAAAAAATTCTTAAAATTCTAGAATCAAAAAAGGATTGATTTGAGATTATATGCTTCCAAACTTTCAACATTTTTATATATAAATATTACCTCATATGTTCATGAATTTCATAGATCTTCCTTTCAGATTTTAAAGATCAAATAATGCTTTTTAAAAATTGATTAAATATAGTATCTTATTAATTTGATGTGGATGTGGCTCCATGACATTATTTGATGTTTTAATCTTGGCTCAAAAATGTGGCCATTTAAAAACAAATTACTTGCTTGCCAGCAATCTATTATTAACATAATAACAGAATTTTAAATAATGCGTCAGGAAAGAATCGTTATGATCGTTGACAAATACGGAAAGATTTTTGGGTAGTTTTTTTGTAGGAGTTGATAAATCGTATTGTGTCACTTTACACCGCTGTATCATTGATTTAGATCTTGTTTATGCAGAATACGAAGGTGAAAAATACCTACGTAATTTGAATGAAGAATACTCAAATTGAAAAGGACATAGCCGTTAGATTATAAAGTTCTTACAGCATCAATTCTTCATTTCGACTAAGACTTTGTAGAAAAAAGATGGATACATTTTCGAAGGTAAAACCCGTTAAATGGCTGACGAATAGATTATTATTAAATCGGGTTATCTAAATATAATGATTAGGCTTTGAGTAATGAAACCAAGTTGCCCATCTTATTTACATGTCCACACCATGGGATAATGAGGCTGGATAGACATAGTATACGAGTCAAAGATCACCTACCTGATTCATGCAAGAAAGATCTGGGTCAAAAATTTAGCGATGATAATGATTTATTTACTCGACAGCTAACTGCAAGTATTGTAGATAATATAGAAAACAAAAGTGGAAAAAAACCGTATGATCAGGTAGCGGAATTTCACAGAAAGTATGTTGATTACAATAGATACGAGGAATGTGCGTTTGAACTATCGAGCGTTTTAGCTAAGCAAGCATACATAAAATATCACAATGGGATTTTACAAATAATTGAAGAAATGGTTCCAGAAAATAGGAATAGCTTGGCATTTCTTTTCGATATTCATGGCACAGCTCGAGAATCTATACAAGTTGGAGATCAAAATTTTCCTTTTCAGGTGCTGATTGGAACTGATGAACAAAGGTCTATCCAAGCACTGACAGAGATTGATTCACATGCTTGGTGGCAAGAGGGTAAGGGTCTAATACCACGGCTGCAGGGGAAAAACATAACAGTATTTCCTCCCAATAAAGATCTGGAAATCCAGAATCATATACTTGATGGTGGTTACACCATACAAGAGTATGGTAGTTCTCATTTCAAAAAAAGATTAGCAGCAATTCAAATCGAAGTCATTCATGAGATACGGGCAGATAGTGATAAGCGTCAAAAACTTGCTGAAGAATTAGCTGATTGTATTTGTGAGTTTACCCTTCCATTTATATCCCATACTTAACTATTGAGACTTTTGATAACTAAAAGCTAATCAAAATGAATAACTATATTTAGAGTTTAACTTATCTCTGAATGAGTCTCTTTTAGTCATTGCTATCATTTCATGCCCAATAGAAAGAGATTGAGCTTGGTAGGTAGAAGGGTTCAATACCACAGATTAGTTCTTGCTACTATTAACCTTTAAAACTCTATTAAATGAAGGTTGAGTCAGGTGAAAGGTAACATAACCTACAATTTAAAACAAGAATCATAGTATTCTTTAGTATAGCATGATAGCCATTAGATCGTCGAAATTTTGAATTGATACGTTCTGATTGCCATGATGGGGATTTTAACTATTTGACAACGCTACTTTTTATTTTTGGAAAGGAAATGTATTAAGTAACATGAATAAGACAGTACAAGCGATACAAAATTATAACAAGGCAATAAAACTAGAACCAGATAATTCTATAGCATATTTTAGAATAGGAGAAGGCCTACAGAAATTAGGAAAATATGAAGAAGCACTGGAATATTATGATAGGTCTTTATCTCTATTGTCAGATTCTTCGTTTGTAGATAAAGCATTTGAGCCCGATATAATCCTAAAGAGGGAATAACTATTGATTCAATCAAGAAATAGTAACAATATTTAGTAGAAATACTTTGTTTCCTTATCATTCTTGAAATAATCTAAAAGCCGCTCTTATTCCCACTTTCCGTGCTTGCAACCACTCTATTTTCTCATACTTGCTCTTTTGTACTGTACCTTATTAGAGGTTTAGTTTGCTATAAGTATTAGATAATGTACTTGATCAAACCCTTTATTCGAGTCTATTCAAGGGGCTAAAAAATCATACGTTTTGGCATAAATATTTAAATATCAGTTTGTATATATACCGAATTATGGTAACACTAATCTAATAAAATTTAGATAAGAAATGAAACCTGCATTAAACCATACATATGGGTTAATTAGTAATTTTCTACATAGCCTCTGTGATTATGTCAATGTTCTATTGTTCTATTTGATAATTACCAGTGACTCTATCATGTACAAGAAGAATAACAAGAATGATAAATAATCGTCATAAATTCAACAAAACCAGTAAATTATTCATGTTTATTAGCAAGTGTATCGATGAATGGATAGTGTTAACCTTATCATGTAAAGATGTAGGTGTAAATTGTGATCATGTGTGTAAAGCCGAAACTGAGGATGAACTAATGGAAAAAGCAAAACAACATGCAATCGAAGATAATCACTTTAGCGAAGAAGAAATATCAAAACCTGAAACACAAAATAAAATAAGATCTTTTATTAAAAGAACCTAATTTTGAAATCCTACTTCTAAGAATTGACCTTTTTTATTTTTACAGCCCAATAGTCTATAACAACAGATTATGATAATTGAGAAAAATAATTACTCATGATTCATAAAAGGTATAGCATAAAAAAAGAAAAAGAAAAGAAAAAAGATTAACTGTTATCTCATCACTTTATTGGCCGAAATCCAAGATATAATATAGATGGTATTATAGTGTCATGTACAATTATGGTATTATGCAATACTATAATGATCTCAGTATGATTTGTATTGCTTTCTTTTTACTCTTTACAGTTGCCTTAGTAGTCCTGAATTTGCAAGATTCTTTCTTTGAAAATGAAAATAGTAATAATATGGTGTATGCGCAGCAAGGGCCAATACTTCCACAACAACAACAGACTGAACCACTACAACAAGAACATCTACAGGAACAACGACAGATTCTTCCACAACAAGAGCAACAGCAACAGCAACAGCCACTACAGCAGAGCTCAACATCATTGGGGGTCAAAATACTATCTCCAGTTAGAGGTGAAAGCATTCCCGTAGGAAAAGACTTGACAATAAAGGGTCAATCAACAGACCACAGTGTTTCTGAATGTAATGTTTCGGTGATTGTGAACAGTGTTAGGCCATATCAACAGGCTAACCCTACTGGCAGAGGCGGGAGCAACGACTATTCTTCCTGGGAATTTAATTTGTCTCAAGATTATGCTACCATTAGGGAAGGGACAAATGAGATTACAGCCAAACTGTCTTGTTTGCCGCCATCATCCATTGATGGATTGGCTTCCGAAAATATATCTAAATGGTACAGTATAAATGTCACTGGAATAATTTCTTCAACAGATTCTGTCTTATCCAGTTTAAATGATAGCGAGTTACCTTTAATACAACAACAACCACCATCGATTCAAACAAATACTTTCGACGAATTAGTTGACCATAGTCAAAACAATTCAATCAGTCCAGATATCGATATTTCAGAACCCTCCACTGAAGATGAATCTAAGGCAAACAGACCTGATCCAAGAGAAGATACTCCCGACAGAAATGAACAGAATACAAATGGAAATGGTAACGATATTGTTCAGGGCAATAACAATGATAATCAGATTAATGGTGGAAATGGCAACGACATTATTTATGGCAATGGAGGAGATGACATTCTTTTTGGAGACAATGGAAATGATATAATTTATGGAGAAGAAGGAGACGATAAACTATCTGGAGACAATGGAGATGATATTTTGTCTAGTGGTAGCGGTGATGACATATTAGCAGGCCAGAATGGTTCAGACAGCTTTGACTGTGGCAAAGGGGACGATATGGTTATTGATTATGCAAATACGGACATAGTGAACCAAAACTGCGAGAACTACTGAACTATGAACAGTAACAGTTCACATTTGGAGGGACTAGTAACAAATTTGACCAAAATATTAGGTGCATTATCCATTCATTTATCAACTATGACGATGACATAGGCAATACAAACCTTCGATGATGCCAATAGAAATCTGTAAGATTTGTAATTACTA
>JANWKP010000099.1 GCA_025451315.1 Nitrososphaerales archaeon
CTTTAACATCTGGATTAGATTCCTGTTTGTATATCTTGTCTAGTTTAGTATGGCGCAATTACAATGATGTCTATAGATAACAGTTAGCTAAAAGTATATCTACGAAGTTTAGTTAGTCGGTATAGAACTCTCAGTTTATCATCAGGCTATTTTCTTTTATCATTGTATTTTGTATTAGGTAGAACATCATCTAGATCAGGTCCTCAGACCATTATAGAGCTACATAAGTTTTTGAACAAAATATTTTATCAATACATAATCAAGTGTAAGCGGTTGGGAACTGCCTAAATAACGCTTTTTTCATGTAGTCAACTAAGTAATTAAATGATAAAAAATTTTGGTTATACCTAATACAATAACATATACTCCTTATATACTTGTAACAAGGTATTATCCAATATCATATATTAAATATTAAATTAAAATAATATAAACAGTTCTTTCCTCTACTAGCTGGATACTAATATATATTTATAAAAGTTCTTTATCCAATAATAAAAAATAATAAAAAGCATTTGTTAATGTTAATAATAGAATGAAATGGATATTGATATTAATACTTCTTTCAGTATTTTTATGTTCTATTTTTATAAACGGCTTAATAATACCAAACAATATAATATATGCACAGATTGAACCTCAACTACCATCATCATCATCACCATCATCTGACCCTTTAACAACATTTCAATCCCTATTGAAAACATTGGATGATGATGCAGTTAAAGCATTGGAGAAAACAAATATGACAGAACCTCCACTACCTTCATCATCTGACCCTTTAACAACATCTCAATCCATACTGAAAACACTGGTTGATGATGCATCTGAAGCATTGGAGAAAACAAATATGACAAAAACACTTTTAAATTTAAATATAGTCTTACAAGCACTAAAAGAGTCTAATGAAAATTCATCATCAATAGAAGCAACCAAACTACTTTTAAATGATGCAATTCAAGCATTAAACAATAATGATACAATTAGGGCATCTGCCTATATGGGTCTCGCAAGTCAACAACTAGGAGCTTATCCATCCAAAGGTGAGACACAATCTACTAATTCAAATCCAAATATCATAGCAAGTAAAAATTATTTATTATATGAAAATCCTACATTTGGAATAAAAATCAAGTATCCAGATAACTGGTCATTAAGAACATATTCATATAATCCTGCTTTAAATAATACAGTAGCAGGATTTTATTCTCCTTCAAAAACAGCGTCAGAACTAGGCAATATATCTGGAGTATCTGGTCATTTTGTTCCTTATGTAGATATATTTATATTTTCATCTAAAAATATGTCACTTGATAAAATAATCGATAGCAGAATTGATAGAATTCAAAATAGTACATATTTTTTGATTAGCGAATCTAAACCATTTACACTTAAAGAAAATCAGTCAGCGTATACCATAATATATTCTATAAATTCTGGAAAAGATGAAATATTCAAGAAAATGCAAGTCTATACGCTTTATGGTAATAAAGTCTATTTAATTACATTTACCTCACAAGAAGCATTGTTTGTTCAATATAGACCTACAATTCAAGAAATGGTCAATTCTTTTGAACTATTAAATAAAACTAGTTTACAATAAAAATAAAAATAAAAAAAGATCAAACAAAACAATAAATGATATCTTTTATTTTATCTTTTGATTTTTCTTTCGTTTCTACACAAATAATTCTCTTTTCTTAAATTACCTTGGAGGTCTAGTGGCTGGGTGGCTAGGAAAATAAACACCTACATTGTTTACTATCTTGCATTGCCCTGCTATAGTATCCCCCCTCTCCGGGTTATAGTCAAGAACTATTCCCTTTCCGAGCCCACCACAATCAAATGTATTCATGTCTGCTCCACCATACATTATTGTTGTGCCAGCTCCACCAATAAGCATATCATTACCATTGCCTCCTACTAAAAGATTATTCCCTGGACCAGCAATTAGTATGTCACTCCCAGATCCACCATCAAGTAAATTACTTCCAATTCCTGACGTAATTATATCATCTCCATTTCCACCGTATAGTCTATCGTCTCCCAAACCGCCATAAATCATGTCATTTCCATCTTTGGCATATACCTGATCTATACCACCCATATTATAGATTATATCATCGCTAGAACTTCCATCTATTTTATCATCACAATTAGTCCCTATTATCAAATTACCATCTTTTTTAACATCTGATGTACCTCCTGTAAGCGCACTGGCAATACATCTTGATTCTCTAAGAGAATCGATAGGTCTTGATTCTATAAGTTGCCGGAGAGATTCAATGAATTGACGGAGAAAATCGATGAATTGACTGATAATACCAATGAAACCGCCACCTAGATTCAATTGTTCATCAGCAGAAGTATCTGATGACTGTTCTTCAGAAGTGGAAGGTGGTTCAGATTCAGATTCAGATTCAGATTCAGCAAATGATTTATTATCGAAATGAAATATAATATAATTTAAAGAGAATACAATTATTATTCCTACAAGAGAAATAATTGTAAATGTGAATAAACTCAATACAAAAAATATCAATACATTGGTTTTAAGAAATAGGATAAATAAATTGGATATATACTATAATATTTTTTTTATACTTTTATATTATGAAACTAATATTCTTAAACTCCTCTGTATAAATTTACTTTAAAATTAGTAATATTATATGTTTTATGTTGCAATTTTTAATACGATATTAATTTACAATCAAGCTTCATTTTTACATTATTCTACCTTCTAGAATAAATTAAATTATTTATTTACAAATTGGGATAAGTGTCTTTTAATTTCTTATCAGAGAATTACTTGCAATAACCATCTTGTTAATATATAAATCTGATAAAATATCAAAAAATATGATTAATTAAAAGAATCTACATCTGGTATGTCATCAGAATTGGTATTTCCTTCTGTATTAATTATTTTACATTGACCTGCTATCGTATCTCCATTGTCTGGATTATAGTCAAGTACAACTGATCTGGCTAATCCTAAAAGGGATATGGGACAGTCAAAATGATTGGCACCTGTTCCTCCATCCATTACACTATCGCCTGTTCCGCCAAAAAGTTTATCATTTCCTTTTCCTCCTACAATTAACTGGTTTCCAAGACCTCCCAACATAACGTCATCACCATTACCACCATCAATGAGTGCTTTTCCAGCGCCTGCTAGGATCAAATCGTCATCTTTTCCACCGTATAGCTGACTATCAGCACCACCATAAATCATGTCATCGCCCTCAAGAGCAAATACCGTCGAACGAAGTCCACCATATATTATGTCATCTTTTTTTGTTCCAACGCAGGATGAAAGATCAGAACAAGTTTCAACATTTCCAAAAAAAGATCCTGAATTGAAATCTAAGTCGCCAATTTTATTCCCTAATTTTTTTAATTTGGTAATTCCTGAAGAATCTCCGTTAACTTCTGACAAAGATAAAATTGGAATTAAACCTAAAAAGAAGAATGTCAAACCTAAAATAACAATTAATGATTTGGTATTGATAGATATCAAAGAACCTTTGGAATCCACAATAACAATTATATAAATTCTGCTTAATTAACATTATACAAGTAATTTCTATTCTTTTTTTGAAAAAATATTAGAGACAAAATTTCGGAATTTGTTTTAAAAATAATTACAATTATTTTGACATTTTCTAATTATTCTCGCTCATCGAAATCAAATATAGAGCTTTAAGAAAGACAAGAAAATCATACTCTACTAAACAATAGTCAGAAACAAATTGTAAAAAATATTAAGATACAATGAAGTCGTTATTCATACTACCCATTAATTTAGTGTAATGGAACACTAGCTAGATTAGTAACACCTACATAAGGAACTACGAAAATAGTTATTATATGAGCAGAAGCAGGTCCGCTACTGTTATTCTCTATACCAAACAATGAGCCTATGTCTAGCAATCCCATACTAATAGTCCGTGGATATGTCCAATCTCCACCTACAATGCTCCCAGTTCCAAACTGAATATCTTTTAACAACTGAAATGGTCTTACTGAACTTAATGGTTTGTCGCTATCCTGTGCACCTCCAATTAGATCACCTGACCCACCAAGAAGACCACTTAAAGGATTAGCATTGCTAATACCTGGAATGCTAGTTGCAGCTTTATTCTCAAGTAATCCTGAATCTTTGACAAGAGATAAAAGATCTTCAAGGTCACTTACAGGTACCCTAATCGCTGTTACAGTTACTGGCGTAGTCATGTTAGTAGCATTACCTCCACTTACAATTTGTTTCACAGTTACAGAAATATCAGTATCTCCAAAGTTGACTCCACTAACTTGAAGTCCAGGGATTAAGCTTATTCCTGAAATTATTGTGAAAGGTGTAGAAAGTACAGTCTTTAATTTAGACATGTCCATCTTTACAATTCCTGCAGTAGCATTCTCTATATTTTTCAAAGGACTCGTTGTAGAATTGGAAACAGTAGTAGTATTTCCTATCGTTTGAGCATATACAGATGATTGCCATATTGTTGTTGTTGATGCTAACATAGAAATCAATAATAAAGAACCTGAAACGAAAATTACAAATTTTGTAGAATTCATATATGAAACATTGAAGATTTGTCTATTAAATAAGTAAATCGTTTTTTTCATCATAATACTTGAAAGAGATTTATCATTCATATGATAAAAATAATCAAACAAAAATATTAAAAAATTGGGCTTACATGTTGACTTATTTATATTTTTTTAAGAGTTTATCCTACAGGTAGGTTTAACAGGAGGAGGATCAATGAAAATAAAGTAATTGAAATAACAAATTTATAAATAATCATATTTTGTTCATACCATTCAAAATTAGTATCATGCATTTTTATCATCCGTCTTCTCATGGTCTTTTATATATAATTGATGAAATAAATCTAAACATTGTTTCTGTTTTTTTTCTAATTCTGATAACTTATTCATCACTGCTTTTCTAAAGAAATCCAATTCTTCCTTGTCCTTTTTTCTTTCTACACTTTCAATTCTTTTCTTGTAAAAATTACTTGTAATTGTTGATAACAAAATGGTTATCATTGAAATTCCAAAACCCATATACACCATTGCTACATATCTACCTAAGCTGGTTACTGGAACTATATCACCATATCCTACAGTAGTAACTGTCGATACACACCACCATAAGGCATCTTCTAAGGATTTTATTTCTGAATTGGGTTCATTAGACTCCACACCATACATTAAAAAAGTTCCTAACAGGACTACCATTACAGAAACTATCAATAATTTTGTTATTGTCTCCATAACTCGACTTTATCAAGGATATTTGTTAAGTTTACTCATAAATTGAATTCAATATACCGATATTTTTTATTCGCTGGAATAATCTATTGATAATAATTCAAGATTTCAAAAATATCTAGTCACAAGGGTTATAATAACTCATACAAAATACCAAAAAAAGGAAAATCGAAATCGAGTTAAAGTAGGTAACTTATTCTAAATGAAGAGTAAAATAAATACATCAAAATATTCATATTATTACACACATTTCTACCAATCTTTATCATTAGTTATAAAGTATAGATAAAATTTGTATCTTTAATTAAATATTCAATCTCTATAGGAAAAACTTAAGTAAGATAATATGTATACCGCGATAATGATTATTTTATATAGAAATAGTCACAAGTATTCATTTACCCTGATGGCACTTTTAATTGCTGTCACGATATGTGGATCTACTTTAAATGTTTATGCTCAGAATTCAGAAAACAAACCAAATTTTCTTGTAATAGTAGGTGATGATTTTGGCTATTCCGATATAGGTGCATTTGGAAGTGAGATATCAACTCCAAACCTAGATGCGATAGCTAAAGATGGAAAAGTTTTGACGAATTACCATACAGCACCTACTTGTTCACCTGCAAGAGTAGCCTTGCTTACAGGTGTAGACTGGCACGTTGGTGGAATAGGTACAATGTATGAACTAATAGCTGACAATCAAGTGGGTCAACCAGGCTATGAAACTTACATAAATGATAGAGTAGTAACTGTAGCCGAATTATTAAAGGATGCAGGATACAATACCATGATGTCTGGAAAATGGCATCTCTCCGGACATGGTTATCAGCCTGGCACATCACCATATGAAAGAGGATTTTCAAATGTACTTACTCTCTTGGAAGATGGATCTAACCATTTCAATTCTGCAGAGTACGTACCAGGCTGGTCAGTAACATTCATGGCAAATGCTACAAAAGTTCCTAGACCTCAGAACGGAACATTTGATACCACTATGTATACTGACCAACTATTAGGATTCTTTAAGAAAACTGAGTCAGAAAAGAAACCATTCTTTGCATATCTTGCCTTCCAGGTAGCTCACAGTCCATTCATGTCTCCTCCTGAACTAGTAGACAAATATGCTAAAATCTACAGTGAGGGATGGGACAAGATAAGAGATCAGAGATTTGAGAAACAAAAGGAATTAGGATTCTGGCCTGCAAATATGACAGACCCTGGAAGACTTCCTCCAAATGCTGTGTGGGACAGCCTTACCAATGATCAGAAGGATTATGCAGCAAGAGTATTGGCAGTACATGCTGGCGGGATAGAACAGATGGATAAGGATATTGGCAGGGTTATACAACACCTTAAAGACACTGGACAATATGATAATACTTTTATCCTATTTACTTCAGACAATGGCAGCAGCGAACCATTTGAAATCGCTCTCTTCCGATATGCTAGCGGTGTCAATCTTACACACGCAAAGCAATTTGTGGCTGGAATAAACAATACCTTGCCAAATCTGGTTAATCCTACTTCAGATTTTAACGTTGGTGCCTGGGGAACGGACGTAGCAACTACGCCATTCTCTGGTTTCAAGACAAGCCTTTATGAAGGTGGAGTAAGACCGCCAGCTATAATTAAAGAAGCAGAATCAGTTTCTCCTCCAGCAAGTACCAATTCAAGTTCCAACCTTGTCAATAGTTTTGTATACGTGACAGACATAACGCCAACAATTTTAGAATTGGCAGGTGTATCACATCCTTCAACTTATCAAGGACATGATGTTCATGCAGTGATGGGAAAATCACTAAACCCACTTCTGAATGGAACCATGGAGAAAATCCATCCTGATGACGAGGCCATAGGCGGAGAGATGTTTAACAACACGAGCGTACGAATGGGCGACTGGAAAGCCACATCATATGGGTACCCACCACAATGGAAACTATACAATATGGCAACCGACATGGGAGAGAATACTGACCTAGCAAGTCAGCATCCAGATATCCTCGAGAAATTAATTACGGCATATGACAAGTATGCTCAAGACGTAGGAGTAATAATTCCAAGGGGAGAGAAATTTGAACAAACTGCAAAGAATAATTTCCCACCAGTAACTCAAGACGACATCCAGACTATTGAATTGGCTAACATGTTGGCACCAGGCTATCCTTTGAATACAACTGCAACTAATCCTCAAGCCATCATTAATTAATTAATGAAGTTCATGCATTTGAAAGGATTGAAACAAACCCATTTTTTCCAACCTAATTTTTTAAAACTACAATCAAAACAAAAGAAAAAGAAAACTAAACTAGATACTAGATATCAATTAAAGCCATATACTCTTCTTTTCTCAATAACTGTATCTCTCCTCATTTTTACTCTGTCATTTATCATCAATATACTTTTTATAGTACAACCAATATCGGCTCAGACAAATTTAAGCTCGTCTTCATCTTTATCTGCTAATCAAACCCAAGACATTTTAGACCCTTTACCGTCTTGGAAGGATGTCACAGTAAAACACAATATAATTGAATTCGTACAAAATGTAACAGATTCTGAAAAAACCAATTATTATATCCCTCCTGAAGACAGAATTGCAGTTTTTGATAATGATGGAACTTTATGGTCAGAAAAACCAATACCATTTCAAGGTTATTTTTCTATTGACAGAGTTCCTGCTGTAGTTGCTAAAAATCCAGAACTAAAGAACATATCACCCTTCAAAGAAATTCTGGCAAAGAACTTTACTGCATTAAAAGATATGACAGAAAAAGAGGCAATGGATCTGATTGTTACAACGCATTCAAATATATCAGAAATTGAGTTTAATAATCTTGTCAAGAAATGGGCTCAAAATGCTACTCATCCAGAAACAAAAAGACTCTTTGTAGATATGGTATATCAACCAATGCTGGAACTTTTGCATTTTCTAAAGACAAACCAATTTAAAGAATTTATTGTTTCTGGTGGAGGAGTAGACTTTATGCGAGAAGCGCTTTCCTCAGTATATGAAATTCCCAAAGATCAAATAATAGGCAGTAGTTTGAAATACAAGTTTATTGATAAAATCAACAATACAAATAACGATATTAACAACAACAAATCATTTATTTTCAGAGAACCTGTTCTTGATTCCTTTGATAATACATATGAAAAACCAGCAAACATTGTACTGCACATAGGCAAAGTACCTGTAATAGTAGCAGGAAATTCTGATGGAGATCTACAGATGCTTGAATATGCTGATGACAATAATCCCACGGGAAAATCTTTGAAAATATTGATTCATCACGATGATCCTATACGAGAGTTCTCATATGACAAAGGTGCAGAAAAAGTATTGGAAGATGCTAAGAAACGCAACTGGAATATAGTTAGTATGAAGGACGATTTTGCAACTATATTTCCTCCTATTGGAATAAAATAGATCGGGTGAACAAATATCAATTGAACAAATAAAATAAAATAAAATAAAAAAGTTGTGATTATTAACAACAACTACTACAGAAGATGAATCTTATATTTTGTATCATTTTTTTACGACAAGTATTATTTTCAATATCTTATGGGACTAAGTTATTCAATAAAAACTATTGCTTGAAATCTATGAAAAAATTGAAATAACTTATTTTTATAATCAATTTAATTTAAATATTATCTCTTCTTTACTATAACATTATACTCTTATTCTTGAACCACTATCGGTGTTAATCCTCCTTCACAAATTTCTAATTCTCTTACATTCTGATAATACAAAAATAATTAAAATAAGTTTCTAATAAAAGCTATATACAAGGTAATAGTCTATATACATTAGACTCCTCTTTTAGAACCCTTATCGGTATTACTCCGGACGGGCCCGTACTTTTCTAGGGTTCACTTTATTTGATAGTAATAATAAATTAAATAGTATTTTGACATAAGTTTAGCTATTCATCCTTTCTTATCATTATCTATTAGTAGAACGAATGAAATCATTGATTTTTAGCCATAATAGAAGAATTATGAATTTATAATTTTATTGATAGATGCATTATCAGCTACACAGATAATAACTCTCGCAAATTGAAATTGTTGTTATTTATTATCTTTTACTTTTAGATAAAATATTATCATTATTGTCTCCAACTCTAATATAGTATATTGATTAGTAACTTAGAGAAGTATTGCTTATTGTCTACTAAAAATAATAAAAGAATAATGATAATAGATGATGATAAAGATATCACTAATTTATTTTCAATATTTTTAGAATACAACGGCTATATTGTAAATGCATATACCAATCCTCTTGAAGCATTCCATAACCTTAGAAAGAATAGTCACGATTTGATTATACTTGATTTAAAAATGCCCATTATGGATGGAATGACATTATTTCACAAAATAAAAGAAATAGATGATAAAGTAATAATTTGTCTTACTACTGCTGATATAGACTATATTCAACAATTAAAAAAAGGCATTATAGATATTGAAAAAATTGTTTTATACAAGCCAGTATTATTGAAAGACCTGAAAAATAAGATTGACTCACTTTTGTCAATATCTAGGCAAGAAGAAGTAAATGGTAAACTAGCACTGATGATACTTTGACATAAATTACTTACCATCAATAAAATGTTAATCTTTGACATTACTACTAAACCCTTTCTCAGTTGTCTACCTATTCCAAACATAACAAAATCAAAAGATATTCTAATTCTAGATAGAAGGTGTACTATTCATAATTATTGAGGTATTACTATTTTCAACAAAAAGTTCCATATCTATAATCTATTTGACTCATTAATACTGATTTAGATAACTCTAACTTGGTGTGATTGTTTAACTCATATTTCAAGATAAAGGATATTGTGCTATAATAACAGAAGATGGTAATGGAGTTGCTACTGCAACAGAATTTAGAAGATGCAATACTCTTATCAAACTTAAAAGCACAGATGAATCTTTGGAAAAGATAGTATATCCTAGTACACGTTCCTTACCGTCAGAAACAACTGGAGAAATGGCTTTTCTTAATAAGATTGTAGGTGTTACTAAATGGGAAGTATATACTTCAACTGGAAATTATAAATACAAAATGTAGGAATTGAAATAATAATAAAATAATAATATACCTTTTCACATAATATCTTTTTATTGATGTAATTTTCTATTTGTTAGTAGGTGTAATGTATATCAGGTGTAATGTATATTATATATTATTTTTAAAATATTTAAAAAATAAGTTCTACTAATAAAAGCTAAATACTATGTTAATAGAATCCTACTACATGGTAGGCTCTACTTCCCACCAACCAACTGAATCTATAGATGAATCCTACTATTAAAATCAGTTAGCTTTATTGTTAAAATATATATTATCATTAATTACTTTAAATCA
>JANWKP010000100.1 GCA_025451315.1 Nitrososphaerales archaeon
AAGTCCAAAAGAACTAGTTGATGATTTGGAAATAACTTGGAATACAAAAATCAAGGGTAATTTGCGAAAGATTTTAGAAAAGATTGCAGAAAGGAATCTAAAGAAAAAGTATCCTTTGATAAAAGATATATTTGTCAAGGGTGTATCCTACGAAACCAAAAAGAAAATATTTACTAGGGCAAAAGAAAGAAATTTGATTGTTATCCATCCAAAGAAGTTTGCTCATTCAAATAGGTATGCGCTTTCTAATATGCAAGACTTTGAGGTCCTTCCTAAATCGGAAAAGAAAATTAAACCTGCTCAGGAAATAATGAGTGTTAACGAGATCTTATTGGGATCAACTTTTTGTATGGATGCCGTAAGAGAGATGCTACATCATACCTCAATAGAGTTTCATCATATAGTAATTACTACGAGTCTACAGTCTAAGGACGATTATGAATACTTTAACTGGGATATACCTTCTCAAAAAAATAAAGCAAAAGTCAATGACTTTCCACTTTCAAGATATAGAGGCTGCAAGGTGACATTGTATCCCAATGGAAGAATTATTGTAGTCATTTATTCATCTAAATATCCATTTAATTTATTTAGTTATGAAGGATTGGTTGAGTTTAATGTAGCATGCGGACAGATCTATGAACATATTGTAAAATATTTGCGGCTCGATGTATTATTCACTTCCGAACTATTAGATTGGAGTGTAATGCAAATCGACGGGGCTTATGATATTAAAGTTGTGGATTTACAGCGGGAATTAGATAGACTAATCAATAGAAAAATCAAGGTAGATAAAGGTGGATATATTTCCTTTAGATTTCCCAGAGGAAATCTTAGAATAAAGTATCTACATCAACTTTTTCAAATATATACAAAGAGGTTACCATATAAGGGAGAATGCTTGAGGATTGAAAATCGCCTTTCTTTTAAACAACCTCATCCAAGAGTGAGAGACATAGTATACAATTATTCGGACAGAAATAAATATGGTGGTGAAGAATCGAGTGAATAAAAAGTGCGAATAGATTAGGATGTAATTAGAGCAATTACGCAATGCACTAGATAACAATTAAATCATTCTGAAAAGTGGTAATAATAAATTAAGAAATAATTCTTAATTTAACGCTATGACAGCTTCCTAGGAGAAGCAATTGTCAGCAAATCGATTTTTTCATTGACGATTTTGGAGTTGATAATAAAATATCTGGAAGGAGATTTTCCTTTTGGAATTTATGGTAAAGTATAATGGAATCATTTATTCTTGCAAATTCTATTTTCATTCTTGTTACTAGTAAGATAGAACTAATCCTTTGTTATTTCTTAGAACATTGTACTCTAACATTATCAGTCTTTCTAGGAGTTTAGTTCTGAACAGTTCAGAACTAAAATATGGTTAACTTTAATGATGTTCTAGACAAATCAATATCAATATTAAAGGGTATTTACAAAATCAGATAATTTGTTTTACTCGATCATATTTTTATAAACATTCAAAAAAAGTCGTAAAAAAATGCATACAACAAAAGAGAAAGAGCTTTATGTCATTACGACTTGTATATAAATACGTTCTCGGATTTCTCAAATAAAATTAATGCCCACCTAAACGGAGAATATGGTTCTTTGTTTGGGGACAATATAATAATATTAAAAAGAGTAAAATCAATTCGACAATTAAAAAATACAGAAAAGGAATGGGTAAGACTCTGCTACAAAGAAGCAATTCTGAAAGGCTTTACTGTGATGAAGGATATTCAATGTTATATTGCTTCTAAAACCAAGATTTGGATTGAGAGAATTGGTATAGAATATCTGAAGAAATCGGAAGAGGAAGAAAACAAAAGATGGTATTATAACTTGGCCAAAGACCACTTTGCTTATGTTGGAGTCCATAGAAAGGCCATTGATGAGTTAGAACAGTGTAAAAAAGAATTGTGGTCTATGATGATGGATCCTAATATCACCAATATGGAAAAAATCCAAACAATAAAGGAATTACACAATTTAACAAAGACATATACCCTTCTGTTAAGGGATTTGCCATTTGTTACTAATTTGTCCAAATATTATGATCTAGAGTTGGCTGAACATGATTATAATATGACTAGAGGATCTCAAACTGATCAATCAAGTAAAGACTATAATAATGACGATAAAGTGATTATTGAACAAAAAGTTTCAGAACGTTTTAAAAAATTGATTGATGAATCAGCATTATTTAGTTCTGAGCAAAAGCGTAATATGGGCATTATCGGACCCATGAATGAGGAAGAAAAAATTACTGACCAGGTCATGGAGGCCATGCAAAAACAACTAGACATTACTCCTTCCGGTTTTCTTGAGAACATCAATAATAAAGTCTATCAGGAATCCATTAGAAAAATTAAAGAAATTAGGGAATACTAACAAGTAGCCGATATATTTTTAGTTTGAGGTAATTGAGTTATGAATATTGTAGTCAGACAAAGATTGACGATTTAATGATGTAATGTCTATTATCATACTACTTCAAATATTTCCTTTGGAATTTGTGAAAAGAGTTTCTTGTTTATAAATCTTAGAAGGTAATTATTAAAAATGTTACTAAAATGTGCATATTGATATATACTAACTAGGTATCTATAGGTGATTATTGAACACAATTATTGATCTTACATTTGGTCAAAATCTTGATTCAAGATTATTAAGAGATAGACAAAAATTATTGTGCTGATTTCCATTCTTAGTATGATATTTCTTTTTCTCCATCAAATGGTAGGGAATAAGGACAATGATAATTGAACAACGACAGAATTATCCTAATTAGCAAATGCATCAACATCTTGCAAAAACTAACAAAAATGATTTGGCCTTTGCTGTCAGATGGAAAAGCACCTCGGTGGGTTACTGAATTGCGTATTTTAACAAGATCATTGATAATATCTTCAGCGTTTCTCCCATCAAACCCAAATGTAATTGCATACTTTCTAAGCAGAAGATCTATATTCTTATTGAACGAAAGTCGATACAGTGTATTCAATTTTTCATAAATTTTTTCCCTTTTATCTGAATCTATGCATTTCGCCTTTAATATTTTCGAGATTTCTTCTTGTATGCATGCCTTTAATGGTACAAATACAGGAGGATTGATTCGTGACTGTTTTCTTTCACAAAAATATCAATTAACTATTGAAGCAGAGATATTAATAATCAAACATAAGGGTTCAAAGTAATTACATCTGTTTTAGAAAATAAATACGTCGAACCAGATCTGAGACACATCGAACTATCCAAGTTTGATATCCGGATAGAAAAAGAAGAGTATCATAAAGAACAACTAGATATCGAAGAGGAAGAATCTGACAAATTTACAAGCCTAGTAGAATCAATTAAGGACATGGGTATCATACAGCCATTATATGTTATAGAAAGAAAGGATAAAGATGGTTATGAGGTTGTAGATGGAGGCAGGCGTTTAAGAGCGGCCAAATTCCTTAAATTACAATCAGTACCAGCAATGATTTTTCCATCAGGCGAAGGTCATGAGACAGAAATAAGAAAACGAGCTTTGGTAGCAAATATTGCCCGCGAAGACTGACCTTAGAAGAAAAAGGAGAAGGATTGGTCCAATATTACAAGTCAGGTGGAGTTGATCCCGAGCATGCCATATCTTATCTTAATACTTTAAGACAAAGAAAACAGAACAAGGATATAGTTGCTACACGTGGCACAGCTCGCAACTCAAAACAACAACAGGAAGGTAGAAAACCTGGCTCCCAAAATGAAATAGCTTTAAAGAATCCAGAAGAATACGCCAGGTTCTTAGAACTTCATAAAAAACTAGGAATCGCAAGAATGACTCAGTATGGCTGGATGATTCAAGTAGTATATATCGCCTCAGAAATACGCAAATCACCAGAGTTTAAGTCATTATCTTCTACTGATAAGCAACGAGTCGAATCAACTGGCACCAGATATCGGATGTGACCACTAGTAGATCAATATTTGTTATTCATTCAATCCTTTTTCTACAGATTAATGCAATCACTGAGGTACCCACAAATGTTGCAATCCCAGTACAACCATAGATCAGTCCACACTCCAGATAACGATGCTGGAGCTAATGAACGTGCGGATTCATCGATGCTCCATATACAAAACCAATAGTACTATGTCGATCTCGCAAAAGGCAAAGTCTGCGACAGAGGATGATTTAGTACGCAGCAAGTCTTTAAACGCAGTTATTCTCGGAATCGATGGAGACGATTCCTATTCTCCTAATCCTATTGAAATCAATGTAGACCAACCTGTAACATGGTATAACGGAGACACTATTTCCCACACCGTAACTTCAGGACAAGACGGCGATGAGAATGAAGGTTCATTATTTGATTCAGATGCAATAATACCAAACCAACACTATAGTGTAACATTTAATGAACCAGGGAAATATGATTACTATTGTGTATATCACCTTCCATGGTTGGAGAAGTGAAAGTAGAACGATTCTTACAATCCTTGGTCGTATTAAAGTTAGTGATTAGGAATACAGTATGGCTATCATATACGTAATATCTGTTAAGAATGTGCTTTCAACGCCTGAATTATCCGGTAGCAAAAGTGCTAAACAGTTTTTTACGAATATAATATCTGAGATAGTCGTTGATCATATTGTAATTGATTTTTCAGATGTGAAACAAATGAACTTTCCATTTGCACTTCAATATCTTGAAACTAAACAACATCTGACTTTAAAGAAGATAAAAGAGATTGGAATGTCTAAAAGTGTTTGTCAAATGTTCCAGATGGCACAGAAAGAAATAGATCAGTCTAGTCTAAAAACCCTAAATAATAAAGAAATATTACAAAAGCAACTACCAACGTAGCTTTAGGCCGTTCTAAGAAAAAAATAATATATTCTTATTGTTTTGTAATATTGACCATATTTGACTTTATAATATCAGTCAAGTACGGTTGTTCAAAAGTAAGTTAACTGGGTAAAGACGCATCTGTAGTCAAGGTATTGGATACCTTGTTTCCCATAGTATCTGTCATGTAAACTTCTGCTTTAACATCTTTTATTGTCTTATCTGTAAATGTAGTTGCAAACTGCATAGGACCCGATTGGCCTAATACATAACCATTACCAATTTTTGAAGTTTTTATAATATTCCCGTCGGAGTCATATACCTTCATAGTTCCAGCCATTGGAGTATTTACTAATGAAGGATCGTTAGTTTGGTAATTTATGACTATTTTTAATTGATTATTTTCACTACTTGTCAAGGGTGCAAACTCTACAGATGTTAAATCAATGTTGACCTTATCTTTCAAAGAGGATATAGAATCTGCAGTAGATAAAGATGAAGAGGCTCTTGGCTTTTGATCTGATTCTTGACTTAAATTCTCCTGTTGACCTTGAGCAAATACCTTGTTAACATTACCAGGTACTAACACTGGTAACACAAACACCATACAGGCTGCAACCAAGAAAGTCATAATAAAACCTGGTGTCACGATATGATGCATCTTAAAGCGATCTCTTGTAGTTTGTATTCCGAAAGCTTTGCGCTTTGCAAAATTGTGGGAGGAATTTAGAGAATTTAGAGATACAGTCATGATTTATTGTAGTCTTATTATCATATAACTACTCAGGTATTTTTTAACTGAAGATAGGTTAGATAGAAAGTTTTTGTATTTTTATCTTATTTCATATTTGTCTATCTTCGCCATCATTTGTTACAGTGCTGCCAAATCCATGGAGCAGCTGCATGAAGCTAGAGATATCTAAAAAAAGTAGATCCCATAATAACCTTTTCTCTATCAAAGTAACATTCATGAAAGGAATTATGCTAGGATGCGAGTATTCGTATGTAATCTGAATTTTGTGCTATTTAATCATGTTATCTTCTATTACATTATCCATAGAGTCATCAGTATATTCTAATCCTTCTGTCGCGTTGGTTAGGGTGTTGTTATAGACTTTATTTTCATTAGAGTTATGATAAAGATAGATTCCTTGACTTTCGCAATTACTGACGGTATTGTTGTAAACTTCGTTGTTAGGTGATTGAGACAAAAATATACACTTCTCCTCATCATGCACATCATTGTTTCTTGCAATAGAATCGGACATGTTTCTGCTAAACATGATTCCAGATCCTGCACTGTTATAGACTTCATTACCTTCTATTGTAATATTGTAACAATCAAGTGAGCATATTATACCCATTGCTCCATGGTCATGTACTGTGTTGTTCCTTATCAACATATCGTGAGTTGCAGTATGAGGGTCAAAACCATACATAAAGTTATGATGAACATGATTGTCTTCTAAGACTACGCCGCCTACACCAACAGAATAAAATCCAAACCGATCA
>JANWKP010000101.1 GCA_025451315.1 Nitrososphaerales archaeon
AGCAAATAAAATCCAATTCCAGTCAGGAGCAAATAATAAAATAAAAGGAACAGGTATTCCAAATAACCATCCTAAAACTAGTACATTTTTTCTTCCAAATTTATCAGAAATACTACCTGCAAAGAGGTTGAGGATGGCTTTAACTAAACCAAAACTAGCTATAAAAGACAATATTAATGCGTTAGATTCTAAGTCAAATTCCTCTTTTCCTAAAATGGGGATAACTGTCTGTTCTAGACCAATCATTGCTCCAACAAATCCATTCACTAGTATTAACAAAAGAAATTGGTTAATGTTGGGTTTTAGACCCAGTTTAATTGAATTAGAGTCTTTATTAGTTTTGTTCTTGCCTTTGTCATCATTACTATTATTATCCTTAAACACTTTTTATGATAAACCTATTAGAAAAGATTTGTTTGTTATTTCTATTTAGCTTTTCTACAAATAAAATGCATATTAATACTACTTTGTGATTGTAAATAAAATTAATTTATAATAGATAATCAAAATGCAAGTATATTTTCTATCCAGTATAATTCATTAAATTTGACAGTTTTGTAGGAGAAAAGACAAGAATGATAGAATCTTTAACCTTTTGATTGCTTGTATTATTTGAGGATATAACCAGTCTTTGTCTTCTCTTATTCTCTAGAATTTCATGTTATATAATTAAAGATATTGAATTATTTGTTTGATGTTCTGTCTATATTTTCGTACTCAAGTGCATTTTGGCTTATTCTTTCAAATTCTTTTAAATAATTTTTATTTCTAGATCGCCATTTTTTGTTTACAAGATCTTTCGTAAATAACCACATATCTGCAATAACATAACTTTGCCATTGGATAAATTCATCTTCTAATTCTTTATCATGCTTTAATATAAAACCTAATCTGTCGTAAGTAATTGCTACATTTCTAGCTGCTTCTTCAGTTTCAGGATCAATTTCAAAAATTAAATAATCATTCTCATTATCATTCTTATAATTTCCATCTTTTAACTGAATCAAAAATTTATTTTTTTAAGTGCACTTCTAGATTGAATAAATTTTTCATCTTCTAATAATCTAATAAGATTTGTAACATTTAAAAAAAGATCAGATTGCCTCTTGCGTTTACTTTCTTTCTGAGATTTTAAAATCCTAACCAATGACAATCCAATGGCAGTTAAAGAAAAAATGAATGAAAATAGTATTAGGGGTACCAACTGGTCGATATATATTAAAATTCCTGTCATATAATTAAACTTTTACAAATACGTTTTGTTACACAATTACTAAACATATATCAAAAATAGAAGAATGATTGCCAATAACAATATTTAATATATTTGAAAAAAATTGTCTTATTAATAATCACTTTTACTTTTCAAAAAAACTCAAAATTAGATTAAAAAATATTAAATATATTTATTTATTGCAAATTAAATATTATTTGATATTGCACAGATGCTTCTTCGCACACAATTTATTGAAGAATCAATTGAGTTGTAGGTTACCAAGATTTGTCAAAAACAAAATATACATTATTGTAGTTATGTATTTTTTGTATTTGTATTTTAAAGCTCTGAGTTTAAGAAATACTTTAACGCATTAGATATATTCGATGATGAGAAATGAAGTCATATTGCTATATAGAATTGGATTCAAAGATTTGGTTCATGCCATATCTACAACAAGAGGAAATGAATTCCTGCTTTTATAATAGATGAAACTGTTATTCAAATTGGTAACCAAAAATACTGGTTATGAGTTTGTATGGAACCAGTTCATAAAACTCTACTAGGAATGCATATTTCCAATGAAAGAAACATGCTTATAGCAGAGAATTTTTATCAGATCTCTTATCTCCAAATATGGACAACATACAGTATACACAGAGGGTGGAACATGGTATCCTCATGCATGTAACTTTTTACATCTAAAACACTATTTACATTTCCGTTAGATAAAAGTTTGATTAAACGTGTAATGCAATACTTCAAGGATAGAAAGAACTGAGAGTTTTGATGACTACTATCCATGTATCAGAAATGAATGCAATCTATTTCATGTATATAACAGGATACAATTCTTTGTATCTATGTATAATGATATGATATCTAAGAAGAATAATTTTAATAACGAATTGAATGAAAGAGGTAAAGTTATCTTAAGTTAACAGAGCCTTTTATATTTTCATTCATCAATTTATTAAATCAGCTAATTCTTTTACTTCTAGTATCTCTGCTAAATTAGGATTTATTTGCAGAGCTTTTTCATGATATAATTTGGCATCATCAATTTTACCAAGATTATAGAGAATAAATACCATAGTACTTGACAAATATTCTCTATTAACAAAATTACATAGCATACTTTTTATTACAGAACAAAAAAATAAATATCTACCAAATTAATTTTTATAGGGATGCTATCCAAAAAATATCATTTTTCAATTTTCTTTATATTTCTATTACTAATTTTATTTTTTAAATATTTATTTGATAATTATGATTATGAACTAAAATATTCATTTGCTATTCAAGATGCGATATTATCCAACAAGACTATACACTACTTTATCAAACAAGGTGATTATAATTTCCAAACAATTAGAGATTTTCATACCGCAATAAAATGGTATGAAAAAGCACTGGCAATTGATGAAAATAATATAGAGGCAATTTCTAAGAAAGGAGAAGCATTATCAAGGTTGTATAACTATTCAGAAGCACTTGAATTAGTTGAAAAAGCAATAGATCTTGAACCAAATAGTGTTATTGGTCTTTATGCAAAAGGCTATACATTATATAATCAAGGTAACTATTCGGAAGCCCTCAAGTACTATGACGAGGCCCTATCAATAAATCCCCACGATGCTGAAACACTAACTAACAAAGGTGAGATATTCTCTGACCAAGGTAACTATTCGGAAGCCATAAAGTACTATGACGAGGCCCTATCATTAAATCCAAATTATATTTATGCTTTAATTAACAAAGGCCAGATATTCTCTGACCAAGGTAACTATTCGGAAGCCATAAAGTACTTTGATCAAGCCCTAGCAATAAATCCAAACGATGTTGATGCTCTAAGTGACAAAGGCCAGATATTCTCTGACCAAGGTAACTATTCGGAAGCCATAAAGTACTATGACAAGGCCCTAGCAGTTAATCCTAATTATACCTATGCTCTAGATGCCAAAGGTTTTATACTATCTACCCAAGGTGACTATTCGGAAGCCATAAAATACTATGACGAGGCCTTAGCAGTTAATCCTAATTATATATATGCTCTAAGTGACAAAGCTGATGCACTATCTACCCTAGGTAACTATTCGGAAGCCATAAAGTACTATGACGAGGCCCTATCAATAAATCATAACTATGTTATTGCTCTAAGTGACAAAGGCTATGTACTCTCTGACCAAGGTAACTATTCGGAAGCCATAAAGTACTTTGATCAAGCCCTAGCAATAAATCCAAACGATGTTGATGCTCTAAGTTGGAAGGGCGGAATGTTACTTGCTATAGGTAATTATTCAGAGGCTGCAGAGTACTTTGATAAGGCACTATCAATAAATCCAAACAATTTTTATACTTTTAACAATATAGCATACGAATTAGGACGGTACTCTAATAACTATTCTAAAGCATTAGAATTAGTAGAAAAATCATTAGCAATTAATCCAAACTATATCAATGCTATGGACACAAAAGCATTACTACTGATCCAATTAGGTAAATATCCTGAAGCTATACAATTGTACGATAAGATTTTAGAAAAGGAACCTAACTTTATCTCTTCAATAAAACACAAAGGAATAGCCCTAGCCAATTTAGGACATTATCAACAAGCACTCCTGTGGTATGATAACGCGTTGAAACAATTTCCCGGAGACTTGGATATGATAGCAAACAAGGCTAGAATATTAGGATTAGAACTAGGCAAATATACCCATGCTTTAGATCTGATAAATTCTTATTTAAAGAAAAATTCAAATCATAAAGAACTTTTGTGTAATAAAGAAGAAATTTTGGAAGCCATGGGAGACAAAGATAATGCTCTTTCTATCAAGAAAAAACTAATTGAACTTTATTCGGATAATTACAAATGCGGATATTTCAAAAAAGAGAAGTTTTGATAATATTTCTGGATAACCATTTGAATATGAATTTCTCGTACAATAAAATTGAAATCTTCAATACAAGAAAAGTTAATTGAATGATTGTTTTTAATTGATTAATTTGAAGGCAAAAATGACCATAAATCTCTGGATTATAATGTGAAAATTTAACTACAAACTTTCAAAAATAATTTAAATTAAGTCTAACAATTACTAAATTAGATGAGTGCATGTTTATTATTATTTTGATTTGCTAATTATTCTTACTAAATACACTTTTAAAAATATTATAACAATAAATCCTAATTAATTTTCTATAAGTTTACATTTAGTTAATCGTCAGATATAAAACTATTTCATCCTAATAATCAATCGCTATCCCTGTTGGTATCTTGAATATTCAATTCTGGTATGATAGAAGCTCTTAGTTTGGTGACTATAAATTGGTTATATTATAATTAGAAATCAATAATCTTGCTATATCTTCTCATAATATATCCTGATAATAAATGTCATTAGTCAGGTTCAGCTTCAAACAGTAGGGTTCTATTACATTTTAAGCAAGCTGGTCGGGAGTAGTGCCCTCCATGTAGTGGGATTCTATTACATAGTATTTAGCTTTTATTGTTAGAAACTTATTTTAATTATCAAAGAAGAAATCAAATTTGTAAAAATTATTTTCCAAAGTTTTCATATCCATAAATTTCAAATTTACAGAAAATCAAATCAATGATATTATTAACTTTCATATTGTTGAATTATTTGTAATAGCTTACTTCTTGTGGTCAATAATAATTAAACTTTTGATATTGAATAAAATTATCAAATTATTTTTTCAATATTTCTTCATCTTTTTTCACTATTTTTGAAAATGTTTAATTAGATAGTTATGATATAATTCAATAATTAATTTTGAAAATACCAAATTTATTCTTATTATTAAGTTTAATCAGTTTTCTTAGTATAATCTTGGTTACTGGTTCTACTCTTAAAAGTTATACAAATTTTTATGAAAATAACAACCATATTCTTTTAAAACTTCCTACAATTTATGCCCAAGATAATAGTGGTGACTTTGAAGATGGTGGTATCTTTCCTGATTTTAAAACAGAAGATAAGGGAGGAAAAGGAGATGGTGGTATCTTTCCTGATTTTAAAACAGAAGATAAGGGAGGTAAAGAAAAAGATGGAGGTAGTGATGGAGGTAAAGAAAAAGATGGAGGTAGTGATGGAGGTAAAGAAAAAGATGGAGGTAGTGATGGAGGTAAAGAAAAAGATGGAGGTAGTGATGGAGG
>JANWKP010000102.1 GCA_025451315.1 Nitrososphaerales archaeon
ATGCAAAAGCAGAGAAAATATCAGAAGTAGATAAAGAATACATTAGACAATTGCAACAAGACATCAAGATAATTAAAGAACCATTCAAAATAATCACGGATAATTTGGGAATAAATCTGGAAGAGCTCTTTAACAAAGTTAAGGAATATCAAAATATGGGCATCATGAGAAGATTTGCAGCGATACTAAGACATAGACAGGCTGGTTTTACGGCAAATGGAATGATAGTATGGAACGTTCCAGAAGAAAACATAGATCAAATAGGATTAAAAATCGCTTCTTTTCCGCAAGTAAGTCATTGTTATAGACGCCCCATATACCCAGACTGGCCGTTCAACCTATTTAGTATGATTCATGCCAGAACAATTGATGCAGCTGAAAAAATAGCGACGGAAATATCTGCGATTATTAAGATTGATACATATAAAATATTGTTTAGTTCCAGAGAATTTAAAAAAGAAAGAGTAAAATATTTCGAGTAGAAAAATTACATTTCGTAATTCTATATATTTGTCTCCAATTCTCTAGAAACTCATCTTTGATCTAGTGTTACTTTTATATCAAAATCAGAAAAAGAAGTCGATTTAATTAATTCAATTTTTGAATGTCCTGAGTGCTCAAGAATCAGAGAAAAGATGTAGTTATATAATTGGATGGTTTTAGATATATACATCACTATTATTTTGAGGGATATACTTATTGTCTATCCAATTGACTAGCTTTCACAAACTCTATTAATCATAAATATAGATCAATTACATTACTATCAGGAAGGAAATATTGACTTTAGCATGTCACAAGCATCATTTTACTATTGTTAATATCTAACTTACTTTTTATTTTTGGATATAGTAGTAATATTAAATATTAGTTACAATACTATTAGAATAATTGATAAAACGTTATGTTTGTATAAGTGATATCCAAGCTAATAACTTATCTGAAAAAGTGAGGAGTATAATTAAATGAAATATCGTATCTTGGGTAATACAGGAATTCAAGTTAGCGAAATTGGCTTTGGGACTTGGACTTTAGGTTTAGACTGGTGGGGCAAAAAACTAGAGGAGGATGAGGCCATCAAGATGCTAAAACATGCCTATGATTTAGGAATTAATTTTTATGAAACTGCCGATATGTATGGGAAGGGTAAAAGTGAGAAGCTGTTGGCAAAAGCCTTTAAAGATATGCGTAATGAAGTGATTTATTCTACAAAATGGGGTTATGATATATATGATGCTAATCAAATTGGACATGGCGAGATTCCTCAAAAGCACACTCCGGAATTCTTAGATTATGCTTTATCAGAAAGCATGAAAAGATTGGAAACCAATTTTATTGATGTCTACAGTTTGCATAATCCCAAAATGAATGCGATCTTAAATAACGCGTTATTTGATAGACTCGATGAACTAGTAGAAGCAGGAAGGATCAAAAGTCATGGGGTTGCTTTAGGGCCTGCAATAGGATGGGAAAAAGAAGGAATGTATGCTATAGAAAACAGGAATATAGTTTGTTTACAAACTGTATATAATATATTAGAACAGGATCCGGGAAGGGTATTTTTTGATGCCGTAGATAAAAGAAATAATTCGGAAGTAGGTATAATGGTTAGAGTACCCGATGCCTCGGGGGTTTTAACTGGCAAAGTAAATGAACATACAGTGTTTGATAAGAATGACCACAGGAATAATAGAAAAAAAGAGTGGATTATACAAGCGATGCAAAAAATAGAAAAACTCAAACCCATTGCTAACTCTCATGGATGGGATATCACGGAACTTGCAATGAAATATATTCTATCACAAAAGCAAATCTCTGTTCTTTTACCAACTGTTACTAGCGTAGAAGAAATAGATTTGTTTGCTCAAATTTCTGATGGTAATTATTTGAATAAAGATGAGAGACTGCAAATAGAAAAGATGTATGTAAATAACTTTGATATGCCTAAATTATTGGCTTAAGATTAGTTTACCATTTTGATGATGAGATTTTGTTAGGGTCATGAATTCATCAATTGATATCACTCGATATTTTATTTAAATTGGCGTTTTGTCCTTGCGTTAGCTTAATTTATTGACAAATCAATTCTTTAAAATTTCGTAATATCATTTATTGATAAATTCTCTAATTTGGAAAATTTAGTGAAATATGGCTGTTATTACAAATAAAAAAGTAAGTGCTATCCTTAAAATATTTACTTTACGTATATATTGTTTCTAAAATACAAAATACTTATAAATCTTAATACGGTATCCTTTATGAAATAATTGCAGATTAAGAATTCAAACGTAACAGTAATTGTGACTAGTATTGATAAATCAATTGACTTTTATACCAAAGTACTAGGTTTAAAATTGGCTTTACGAATTCCAGGAAAATTTGAATTTGCGGTAATAGAAGCTCCCGGTACAACAATAGGGTTAAATCCTATTCAGCGGAATTTACAACCTGGAAGATGTGAAAGTCTGTCCATAGGGTTTGGAGTAGACAGTTTAGAAAAGTCCATGGAAGAATTAAATTCGAAAGGTGTTAGATTTGATAATAGTATTATTATAGAGGGCCCTGTGAAAATATCCCATTTTACAGATCCGGATAAAAACCCCTTGTATCTAATTCAAACAACACAGGATCCACAAATCAAATAATAACTAACAAAATTATTAGGGATTTAGTGGCTGTACTCATTTTAATATGGCTAAACATTATCCATTATTTTTGAAGATACTATAAACTAGAACATTCGCTCTCATCCATGATACTAACAGCTATGAAATTTTTAGTTAACCAAGCAATCGCCATATGGATACAGATATAGAAATGACATATTTGTTTAATATGATCCCACAAGATTAATGAGATGATTCTGTTATTGATTTAAATTCAAATCTTTGAATGGTCTATATAAAATCTAGAATCTGAATATCGGCTAATAATAACAGATTTGTAATAATCTAGATGTTTAGAATGAACAATCTGACTATTTGCCTTGAACCACCGTTTACATCAATGGACATTGAAAATATTCTCCTCAATAGCAGGGAAACGATAGATAACAAGTGTTTTCTCTCCTCCTAGAATCTTTTTCTGTTATCTTAAAGATTTTTTCGATATCGAAAACACTATTTGAACTAGAAATTAGGTCTAAATCATTTTATTATCCATATATATAATATTATCTAACAATTGGGTTTTTTGGGAAGCAAGTTTGAATTCATATAATCTATATTCTGGTAAGCTAGCCCTATTTGATTATAACAATCCAACTCCATTGTTGTATCCCCTGTCTTTTTTGCTAACTCTAAAGATTTTTTTGAATATTCTAAATGCTGAGTGTGATATCCAAGCCGAGAATATGATTGGCCAAGAGAGAGATATTGATTGCATTCTTTGATCAAATCTCCTATTTTTTTAGATATATAAACTGCTTTTTTATGATACTTTATGGCCTGATAATAATCACCAAGTTCAAAACAGATCCCACCTAAACTATCAAAACAGACATTTTTTTCATTTTCATTTTGGATGTTGCTTAATTCTAAAGCTTTGTTGAGATAATCCACTGTTTTTTCATATTCTTCTAAAAGTTCATATATCATAGCCATACTGCTGTAACAATCCAACTCCATTGTTGTATCCCCTGTCTTTTTTGCTAACTCTAATGCCTTGTCCAAACTCTCCACCGCTTTATCAAATTGTCCCATGTTCTTGTATGCTAGCCCCATACTGCTGTAACAATCCAACTCCATTGTTGTATCCCCTGTCTTTTTTGCTAACTCTAATGCCTTGTCCAAACTCTCCACCGCTTTATCAAATTGCTTGAGATGCATGTAAATAAAACCAAGATTTCTATGAGTACTAAATTCATTGCGCTTGTAGTATAGAACCTGCCTGGTTGCTACTCTGATAACTTTCTTATTGAGAATTATACTATTTTCCAAACTCTCCACCCATATTTATACGAAACCAGGGTTCTGTTTTTTTGAAATCCATTTAGAAATATTTGAATTTACGGTCTGATTTACATCAGAATAATTTATTGAAAGATAAGGCCATACAATCGAATCTAGTATCATTATATTTAATGGAAAATAATATTTGATAAATAAATACATTGTGCAACCATTGTTACTGACAGGTATTTTCTTACCATGGAATATTAAAGTTAAGGTTATGGTCGACTCAATAGTATCAAACACTTGATATATGAATTTATCTAAAATATTAAATAATTCAATTGATAAATTATTTATATTTCTCACCACTGTTTTTGTATTTGGTAATAATTAAACGTTCTTATTTCAATTTCAATTTTTTTGACGTACTTATAATTATATATCATTTTTGTGTTATGCGACAATATATTTAAATAATACAAGGATGAAACTCAATGATTGTCAAAATCTACCGAAATATCAGAAGATTCACTTTCTCAAGAACTTTCTCAAGAACTTTCTCAAGAATTACAAGATATTTTTGATGACACTCAAGGAAATATTCTAAAAGGCTTTAGTAAACCCCAAAACCGATTCATTTTTTTTCAAGTTAAAGAGATTAAAAAGGCCAAAAAGTGGTTTCGTGAATTCGTTCAAACTATTCCCAGTACATCAAAGTTGATTAAAGATAGTAAAATAATGAAAGAAAACATTGAACAGCATATAAAATATCCAAAACCACTTAATTGTGAAGGAACAGGAAGTGGCGATACAAATTATCATCCCAACAAAACTTATGAACACATTAGTTTCACAGCAAGATTTTTTATTAAAAAACTCGGTCGAACTGTGCTGCCCCCATCATCTAACTTTTACGACTTTAAACCTACTAATGACCCTAACAATCACCCTAATGACCCTAGACAAGAGGTCATACTGAATCCCGAATTTACCTTCGATTCCAAAACTGATCCCTTTCAACAGGGGATGAGTAATAGGATAGATAAAGATGGAATAAGTATATTAGGAGATACAGGGGACGATGCACCCAAGAATTGGCAGGATCCGTTTAGACCTAATGGTGAATCTAATGACATCGATGGAGTTATTATTGTTTCTTCTGATAGAACAGAAGAGGCGGATGATAGAGTAAAGGAAATAGTAAATGAGATGAATCATTACGGGATTGAATGTCTTGGAATAGAGGTGGGCTCTGCAGTTGAAAATGAGGAAGGTAAACAAATTGAACACTTTGGATTTAGAGATGGTATTTCACATCCCTTAGTAAAAGGTGTTGACGATAAAGAAATCGCTCGTAGGTCTATAAACAAGGATGTGTTTCATCCGCATTTTTTTGTTACCTCTCAGTTAACGGATGATTTAGCATGGGCAAATAATGGAAGTTTTTATGTGTTTAGAAAGTTAGAGCAGGATGTAGACGGCTTCTGGGCATTTATGAATAAGAAGGGATCAGACTTAGGAATGCTCCCTGAAATGTTGGCGGCTAAGTTAGTTGGAAGATGGAAAAGTGGAGCACCACTTTCTAGGTTTCCTAATGGTGATCCACATATTCCGGAAGAGTCTGAATTTAACGACTTCAAATATAGAAAAAATGAAGTCGTTGATAGAAATGGAAAAAATCCATTGAATTTAGCTGTAGATAGAGATGAAGATGGTAAATTTATAAGATTGAATGATGACGAACATGATAAAGAGGCGAAGAGCTGGAATGATAATTATGGAATAAGAACTCCTAGATTTGCGCATATTAGAAAAGCCTATCCCCGTGATGATGGGAATTCGAGGAACCCTCAGGCCGCTGATGATGGTAATGATCAACATCGAATCCTCCGGCGAGGTAGTGCATATGGACCATTAAGAGAACAAGACCCAGACAGAAAAGCCAAAAGAGGTTTGTTGTTTGCGTGTTACCAAATAGATTTAGATAACCAGTTTGAATTTATTATGCGTGCCTGGGTCAATAACCCAAAATTTCCTCACAGTGACGATCGATTCTTAAAGGAGGGAACGACTGAAAATGAGGGACATGGTAAGGACCTAATAATTGGACAAAACCGCCTAGTTGACACATCTGGCAAGAACATTGACTTTTGTAATTTAGTTGAAGCGGGTGTGCCACAAGATGCTGGTCAACATGATCCAACCGGTCCAACCGGTGATCCACCAAACCCCAACTTACCTGAAGATAGAGATGTAGGTAAAAGAAGAAGAATTCAAGGTTTCCAACAATGGGTACATAATAGAGGAGGTGAATACTTCTTTTCCCCATCCTTGAGCGCTTTAAAAAATATACTGTTCAAATAATTCATGATCCATCAGACTTCGTAACTCCGTAATAACAAATTGTTTGTTATTATTCTCCTTTTTATTGAACCAATTTAATAAAAATTATTTAATAAATATTGTTGAGCAGAGATCGTAATAATAAAGCATTACTAAATCTAATCATCGAATATAAGAAATGAATTGTATATGGGTTATTTTGTTACTTTTATACTGTCATTTGTCAGATAGGAGTCTGTTATCTACAATCATATAGAAAATATTCTGTGGTGGTTGACCCAATCTAAGACGAATATCAATCTTTACTATATGGCTATAGATATGGAATTTGGCGAGTGTAACTTCATTTCGAGTTGGCATGTACTATTTGCAGGAGCAGGAGATAATATTACTCGATATCTGAAATATTTATGCATCACGAACATTTTTCTGGGTAAATTTGAAAAAATCTGATCTATTAACCAGAGTCATATTTCTCTCTCATAAATAAAATAGACAAATTACAAATGTAGTTTAGTTTTTAATATGGTAAAAAAACTGGCTTTCAAGAAACAATACCAAGATCATATAGTGAAATATATTATCAGATATTCTTGATGGCGATCCACCCAGATTATTTATAACTGATGAGAATGCTGAACAAGTAAGAATGTATTAGATGCAAGAGAGTAATTATAAACTAAACAACTCGATGCGCTACGTTAAATTTCATTTTCCGCCAAATGATCTTGCTTCTATAAGAACAAACTTATTAATTGATATCTACATATGATGTCTAACAATATATTTATCTATGATATTGTTAATTTACTAGTATTGAATAATCATAAATTCAAAAAGCAAAACATGCTATTATTAACAACAGGGACAATCATTGCGTTAGTTATATTAGTAACGTCAAATCCGGTGCTTGGTCAGAACAATTCAATTATGGCTCCAACAAATAAGACTCAGACATTCGTCCTGCCAGACTCAGGTATTTACATGCTACATGTAGTTAGTACCGGTGGTATAGCACCAACAAATGAGTTATACGCATATGATAAATTAAGCAATGATTTAATTCATATATCAGCTGATGGTGTTACAAAAAAAACATTAAATGAAACTGAAATAAAAGATTTGAATGATTCATTCGTAAATAACAGTATATCTGAAATTAATATATTTGATACAAATCCTTGTCCTGACTGTAAACAACACGGCCTAACTTATGGATTTGTGGATCCTTATAGCGGTCAAAAATCTACCAATTTGATCTTATGGCATGACGGGACTTCAGGAGAAGGCGTTGAAAATTTGATAAGCTTTGTTGATACAATTGAACGGATACAACAAGTAAACGGATCTTTTCCACCTAATCCGGAACCTGGATGCACTTGTCCACCAGGAGTAATTTGCATTCGATGTTGATATTAAATACAGAACGCTGATAGAGGTGGTAGGATTTCTTTCCATCTAAGCCATGGATTTGTAGAAACGTTATAAACCCCCTTTTACATTACAATAATTTAATCTCTGGTTAGCCGTAATTCAATTGGTCTTTAATCTGTTGTATTTTGGATGAATTAAGACAATGGGTATTCATTCTTCTTATTCTAATTGTAAAAAAATAGCAATGACGATGCAGAATTTATTATTAATTTCATTTCCGAAAAGCTTTTGTTGTTATTATCTAATGCTTTTAGCTATAACATGGACTTATTATTAACTATAATTTTGAAAATAAATCTTTTTGTATATCCTTATAATAGTTAACTAATCTTACTACTATGATGTTATCTTTCATACCTTAGTTTTAATTGTTTTTTATCATAATAGTACCGGATGATCCTTAAATTTATATAATAAATTGTTACCTTCCTGATGTTACAAAAATTTTATTATGTGAACACAAGGCAACTAATTACCATCATAATGTATCTAAATATTACTTAAACCAATCTCTCAAAAAGGGGAGCTGAAGAACTATTATACAGTGAAGATAAAAATCAGTAAATGCAATTAGCACAATAAGTTGCATGTCAAGATATGACCGTATCACGATTAAGAAGATTGGTTAATGGGACAAGGGAAATAAAAATGCATGGACCAAAGCATTCGACTTGTCAACTAATATAAGCTAGATGAAATAGATCCACCAGCCCAATGTTCGTTTGTTAAGAAATTTACCATGTTAAAGATTGCGTCAAACAAGATTACATGCTCAATAACACAATTGAATATAATAAGGACAACAGGGTAGTAATGAAATACTAGTACAACTTAAAAATGTCCTACACAATCAAATTGATATCATTGCAAAAGAAAAGAAAAAACATTTATAGAAATGATTTACTGTTTTATTTCCTTCGATTGCGGATTTTGCACATGTCTGCCAAATATGGTGTCGAATTGACACGTCTTCTACAATCTCTTATTAGTAAGAGCGTTATTATGTGCCTGTTTAATAGTATTATATAGGAGTCTTATATAGGATTTTGATTGACAATTGAATAAGTTTATTAAATAGTTTTTTTGTTTACTCTTGACATGTTAACAAATTTGCTAACCATTACAGTTTTTGTATTGACTTCACTGGTCCTGATAATCTACATACCTCATTTATATGCAAGCTCGATTCCTCAAGGATCTTCAATTCTACAATTACAAAATAACAATTTTACTCTTACTTACGGTGAATCAGGTTTGATGATAGAACCTACTTCATTTCAAGCTATATACAATTCAGGAACAAATAACTTAACTACGGTCTCGTGCGGTACAGTATTAATGGGTGGATGTATTTCTAGTACTAAAACGATCACAAATGAGAACGAAAATAAACTCATAAATGTCATATCCGACGGTAATTTATTTTTTGATGGGTTTAATTCTGATCGTTGTTCAAGTCCTGCTTGTACTCCATCACATTTGACGATCAGTATTCCTAATCTAAATTTAACCAATACACTTAGCTGGACTTCGGAATCTTTGGAAACTCTTGACGGTTTAAATACTATGAAGAATGAGATTGGTTCTATAACGTAACACTAACTCTGATGGAATAAATTTAGAGTTTATTATACCTTTTTTTATGCTTATAATAATAAATTGTTTGTATATCTGGTATCTTTCAAATCATGGCGTAATAACTCCATGATATGCGATATAGAATATATTATGTATATGCAGATGGGTGACGAGGATTATTTTAATGATAAATGTCTACATGTAACTACAGAGCAGTAATACTGATAGCAGTATAAAGTAATAATAGGCTTCAATCTAATGTTTACTATATGGCAAGATGGACTTCATATTTCTACCTGGATAATCAAATATCCTCATGAGAATTCTAAATTAACATTTTTTGAAACTTATATTTTGATCCTTTGGATTTACATCTTATTCCAAATAAAATCTAAATTCTATTTCTTAAATATCTGAGACTGGGTCATAATTCCCAACAAATAAAGCTGGTCTCATAGTGTATCATATTTTGAATGAAACAGATACCTTCCATAAGACCAGGAATAATCGATTCGTCATCCATTCTAATTAGTATTTTGTA
>JANWKP010000103.1 GCA_025451315.1 Nitrososphaerales archaeon
TAGCCTTCCAGATAGCAGTGGAAATCAACCTTTGCGTATTGGTGCAAATTCATTGTCGGTCCGAGATATATTTGTAGGTGATATAGATGAAGTAGGAGTTTGGAATAGAGCAATAGGAGTATCAGACACTAGTGAAATAACCAAATTAATGAATAATAATATTATTCCTGCTGGCAAGGTATTCCCTCCATAATTGATATACGAAACTCAGTGGCGTCTCATACCACTCCAATATTTTTATTTCTGATATTGTAAAAAATGAAACAGATCCAATCTATTCGTCTAAAATATATTAGTTATAAAACTAGTTTTCTTAAACAATAACTTTTGAGTTAAGATACAACTTATTCATTCAGAAGTTTTTCATCATTTAATAGCGAAGGCGTTCAATTACTAATTATTATCTAATCTATTCTAACCTTTATAACTGATGATTTGATCATTTTATAGCCAAAAAACTTTGATTTTGTGAATAGATGATATCTAACAAATATTCTTTCTACTATTAATTATATTTTTATTTAATATTAAAATCCTCAAAATCATATTTTTATTTTAATCGTAATACATTATATAATAAGTAGTTCATTTAAAAAGTATGAATACTGATAATATAGAGACATTAAGTTGGTCTTCTTGGCTTAATTTTGATAAAGAAACCATTTTTGAGATTCCAGAAACAGAGGGTGTTTATAAAATGCATGCAAGTATGAAAATCCTTTTTATTGGAAGCAGTTCTAATTTAAGAAAATCATTATTAGAGTCACTATCAAATTCTTGCTTAAACAAGGCAACACGGTTTAGCTATGCTGTTACCCATTCTTCTGATAAAATAAAGGTAATTCTTTTAAACGAATATAGTTCGAAACATAATGGTAAATTACCAATATGTATGGAATCATGAATTAACATAATTATGTTTAATTTGTGACCTAAAAAGAATATAATTCTAACTAGGGAACTGCTGCTTACCTCATTATAATGATACAAGATTGAATAGTAAATTCAGTACTCTTTGGAAAGATAAAAGGTATTATCTATCTGATCAAAGAGGATTTGAAATATGGAAAATATCCTAAATCCTATGATAATTTTAGAATACCCCTATTATTTAATACCCTATTAGGGGCACCAATTGGTTAACAAATTGGTATTTCCTTCCATGTTGTTACATATATAGTAATTTTATTATTACAGCATAGTGCAATAATTAAGTCGCACTACATGAAATTCACAAAGAAAACATTGTATACTTTTGCTATTATAATTGGAATTGCATTGATTATTGGATTTTTAGAACTGAACTCATATTCTTATGCTTTTTCTGATAAGAATGTTAGTGACAAAACAATAACAATAACACCCAAACTAGTATCTAATTTAAATAATTCTAATATGCAAGACTCAAAAATCCTCTTTGTTACTGATGGCCTCTTTAGTGACGCAGGTTGGGGTGCTTTTGGATATAATGCTGCAAGGTCATTAGAGAGTAAATATGGATACCATGTAGATTTTAAAGAAAATGTTGATATTCCAGATATCACATCTACATTAACACAATATGCAAACGATGGCTATGGATTGATTATAGCTCATGGATTTGAATGGGGAAAACCGGCTGTCAACGTAAGCAAAAACTATCCAGATACAAAGTTTATAATATTTACAGGACTTGTGAATGCTACCAATGTAGCTTCTATTTTTCCTATGCAACATCAAGGAACATATCTTTTGGGAGCTCTAGCAGCAATGATGTCAAAAACAGGAGTTATTGGCTTTGTTGGAGGTGAAAAATATCCCAACTTAATAAATATCTTTGAAGGATATAAACAAGGATCTAGAGATATTAATCCTCATACAAAAGTGTTATCAACTTACTTGGATGAGTGGGATAGTCCGGACAAGGGAAAAGCGGCGGCCCTATCTCAAATAGATTCTGGTGCTGACTTTTTGTTACAAGTGGCAGACACATCTGGCTCTGGCGTCATAGAAGCTGCAAAAGAAAAAAAAATATATGCATTTGGTTCTGTCTCTGATCAGAACAAACTAGCGCCAAATACTGTCATTACTTCCTTTGTATTGGATGAAGATAAAGCATTTGATAAAGTTATTAAAATGATTCAAAACGGTAACTTCACGGGACAGGTATTCAAACCTGGATTAGAGCTTTATAAAGGAGCACCTGGTGACGGTATTGTCTATCTAGCACCTTTTTATGGCCTAGAGAATAGAGTTCCAGCAGATATAAAGGCTAAACTTGATCAGCTAAAAGAGGATATCATTAGTAATAAGATTTTAATTCCAGAAGGATATGAGATACCTTCGGTTTATCATTAAACTGAATAAAAGGGGATTTAAAACAGCAATTAAAAATACAATTGGGGAAGGTGTAATACGAAATATCACATAATGGCGACTTCTTTTCTAGAAACAGAAAGGAAATAGGAATTACATCCGTAATAGCCATAATAATTTCTTCATTTGGTTTATTTTTTTATCAACAGAATTTAACAGAACAAAATATTAAGGAAAGTATATTTAATGACTATAGAGAGCGCCAAATAGAAATTACACAAATTATTTCCCAACATATAGGCTCCGATTTGAAGTTGATTATGTCAATCCTTCAGGGAATGGCAGATTCTCCTCGTTTTCAACAAGGTGAACTATCTGGAGATAATACTTTAAAGATTATTAAAGACAAATTTTCCCTAGTTAATAATGTTACCGAGGTTGATGGGTTGTTTATTATTGATAAAGATAATATTCTAACAAATCAAGTTGTATCGAAAGGACAAAGAAGTTTTATTAATATAAATATGTCATTTAGGGATTATATTGGAGAGACAAGGAATACACTAAAACCAGTTTTTTCTGATGGATTTACAGGTATCGATGGGACTTTTAGAATTGCATTAACCGTTCCAATAGTTAATAGCAATAGTGGAAAATATTTAGGAATGGTAGGGGTAACAATACCTACTGAATCTTTTTTCTCTCTATATGGAAATATTCACGATATTAATTCTCAATTCTTAGTTATATATGATAAGAAAGGAACATTACTTGCTGTTGGTGCAGATAAATCTCTGCTTGCAAAAAACTTTTTTGAAGATGATGTACAAACCTTTATTAACCATAATCCAATCCTAATAAATCTTACACAAAATCTATTAAAAGGTAATCCTGGACATGCAATTTATGATTATGGAAGAGGAGAAAGAATTACCACTACCTACCCCGTCTTCATTAATAACCACCCTTCTTATTTTATCCAGATAGTCACCCCTACCGATACAATTTATTCAGAGATTAATAACGTCTTGTTTGGAGAGAAATTGCAAATGTTTACTTTAATAGTAGGTACTATTGCTGCAATTACCACTCTAATAATGTTTCTAATAAAGTGGAATATAGTACTAAATGATGAAGTTAAGAAGAGAACAAAAGATTTACGAGAATCAAATAGACAACTAACTTTGTCAAATGAAGAAATTGCATTGGCCAATGAAGAATTAAAAGTTCATGATAAGATGCAAAAAGATTTTATCAATGTCGCAAGTCATGAGATAAAGACACCCATTCAAGCTATTCTAACATTCTCTCAGCTATTGCAAAGATATCCTGAAAGACAGAAGGAATTCACGCCAGCGATAAGTCGAAATTCACTTAGGCTCCAAAAGCTTTCCAACGATATATTAGACGTTGCTAAAATTGAAAGCAAGTCATTAAAATTAAACAAGGAAATATTCGACTTAAATGAAGTAATATCAAATATTGTAGAAGATTATAAGACCATTATCATAAAGGAAAATTACAGAGTAAAGTTATATTTCAAACCACATAAAGAAATTTTATTAGTAGAAGCCGATAAAGAAAGGGTAGCTGGAGTAATCTCTAATCTTCTAAGTAACGCTATAAAATTCACTAAAGATGGCGAAATATTTGTTTCTATTGAAAAGAGAAATAATAACAATAACAATAACAATAATAATTCTTATGCACTAGTAACAGTCAGAGATACAGGAACTGGAATTGATTCAGAAGTATTACCTAAAATATTTTCAAAGTTCATTACGAAATCTTTTGAAGGCTTAGGTTTAGGATTGTATATTTCTAAAAATATTGTAGAAGCTCATGGTGGCAAGATATGGGCTGAAAATGACAACAACAATAAAGATGGCAGTATTGGTGCTATTTTTTATTTTACTTTACCGCTAATCAATATGACTTCAAATAACAAGATAGATAAATAAATAAGAATAGAGTAGTAAACATAATAAAATAATGAGCGAAAATATTAAAATTTTGCTCGTAGATGATGAAGCTGATATAGCTCTGGCTTTAAGTCTAGGATTAGAATCCAACGGTTTTTCAGTTGATACATTTACTAGCTCAATTACAGCATTAGCTAATTTCAAATCAGATTTTTATAAATTGGCTCTTTTAGATATAAAGATACCAGAAATGGATGGCATAGAATTATATAAGAAGATTAGAGACAAAGATAAAAAAATAAAGGTATGTTTTGTATCTGCATACGACGTGGATTATCATACGGTTAAAGAATATTCAACATGCATAATTAAAAAACCAATAACACTAGAGGATTTATTAAAAAGAATAAATACCGAATTGGAGAGAAATCTCGATTAAGCGAAATTAATAGTTTAAAATATTAATTTGATATGTTATTACTATCATCAAAGAACAGGAATAAATTTGAATGGCAATATTAAACTAGAAATATAGAGATAGTATAAATATATATAAAATGTTTAAAATGTTCGAGATTTTAAATTTAAACTTCGAAACTTAATTCTGCCTTAACGATTACCAAATTTACTTGTTACAAGATGTAATTTTTATTCAATATGTTATACTTTATACCATGTTTTGTAATTAGTTCTTTTTGCAATGGAAGAAATATAAAAAAGAAATATATTATATTCAATCTTTTATATAGTTTAAATAAAAGATCGTTGAAAAATTATTAATCAGGTATAGTAAAATTGGTAAAATCCACACTTAGATTTCCAATAGAGAACTTGTAAGAAGTTTAATATTAAGTACACTCAACGGCGTGATGTATATTATTTATTTAGCAAGTCTGTACTATGTAATAAATAAAAATTAACAAAATAACAGTATGAATGGCTATCCCTTGAAATTATACTATTGACAATCCGCAGTAATTTTAATATACTTTTTATATATTATGTTACCAATAAAAGGAATATCATCAAAAAATTGCTCTTTAAAACTGTAGTCTAAATAATATATTGAATTATGTATTTCTAAAGATAAATTATATTATTCTTTATTTTCCTTTCCATTATTTATATATTTCACTTTTGTTAAAGTGAGTATTAATTGTTGATTAGCGGCTTTATCTCTACTATTTAAAAACCTATTATATAAAATATAATTTTATTTTATTTAATTTATACAGCGAACTAATGAGGAATTATATTAAAACAGTATAGTAGCTTTAATATACAATATTGTTTTATATAATTTATGGACCAAGGCGAACCTGGCGTAGACTATGAAGATCCTAATTTAAACCCCTTGATATGTGACCTGTGCAAAGAAACCTTTGATAGTTTAGATAAATTAGGTGATCATCAGAAAAAAGTACATAGTATGTAATCAAGCAAGACTAAATGTTGATTACACCAGAAATATTATTATTGCAAATCAGAGATACTAAAACTATTTTTTTCTACAAGAATATATAAATTTAAACATTTATAAAAATAAGAAATATGATTTTTTTATTGAATAAAAAAGGGTTTGTAGGTGTAACACCAAATTATGGATTAGTAAAATATTTAAAATTTAATATTGAATGAAGATTTACTAAGACGTTTATTCTTTTCTTAAGTTAAATTGTAACAGATGTGCCATTATTCACTCTACTTCAAACACAGATTAAATTTGAAAGAAATAGAAAATTAAGTTAAAAAATTGTAAGATAATCCATTATCTTCAATTTCTTAGTTTAAGTTTATTAAGTACTTCTAAATAACTAGAATTCCTAGATATAAGAAGAAAAGGAATATGTTTCTAAAGGGAATTTAACACAAATATTTGATTCTGATTAATTCTACAAAAAAAGGACACCGGGGACATTCATATACAATGAACCTAATATATGATTAGATAGTCAATAATTCTGGTAGGGACCTGTATTGAACCAATATATATCTCTAGAATCTAAATTTCAAGAAAAAAACAGCCAGTTTACCCACCATTATACTAGCAATGGACGCATTATTATGAAAATGTTGATATTGGTATCGGGTTTTTTACCAACTCGTGATATTTATGAAATAAAAAACTAATCATCCAAATTTGTTAAATCTGATCTTAAGTAAATGATCAATTTTAGTTCATCAAATTAAATTGTTTTTCGGAACAGTACATACATAAGTCTCAGTATTTAATCTCTATCTAGAGTATTCGAAAATCTTCCTTTACCGTGATAAATACGATGTGTGTATTTGTTCTTTCTATATATGGCATCGATAAATCTTTTTTTACAAAATTACTTAGGTCTTTTCTATTCCTAAACTTTGCAACAATTACCATGTCAGTTAATCCAGTAATATCGTAAATTGCACATACATTTTGGTATTTTGATATGATCTTTTCTACTTCAACTACTTTATTTTTAACAGCAATAATTTCAATAATGGCTGTTAAATCGTATCCCAATTTTTCGTGATCTAGTATTGCTGAATATGATTTGATAATATTATTATTTTCAAGCTTTTCTACTCTTGATAGCACAGTGGGAGGAGAAACTCCAATTTGTTCAGCAATTCCGCGATATGATAATCGGGCATCCGAAATCAATTTTTTTAGGATCTTTATATCTACCTCATCAAGTGACATCGTAGTCATAGTTAATTTTACCGCTTTTACTTGACATATAGAAAGTATTTAACATTTTTGGCTGTTATATATTAACAAAAAACCTAAATTTACTTTTATACCTAAGAATTGTTTTGTAATACTAATATATATGAAATACATTTTTTATAAAAAATTTTTGATCATATTTTAATAGATATACATATTACCAAAAATAAAAACTGTGATGTTTCATTTACTGAAATATGTTTATTTTTATAATTAAAAGGGATAAATATCCGATACTTACAATTACTTTTTTTTATGAACATATTTTGAATATTTCTTATTATTTGTTAAAAAATAAAGAAAAATATGTGCCAAACGTTAATCAAATCAATAATATACTTTATATTTTAGTATGTCAACAGTATTATATGCAGATAGCTCAAGCAAATTTAGATCAAAATAAAAAACAGATAGAAGTATTAAATGAAATAGAACAATCAAAGATAAAATGGATTAGGTTGAATTTTTGTGATCCATTTGGTTTCTTACAACAAATAAGTGTCCACAGTGACGAGATAACAGAAGAAGCATTTAGAAATGGTATTCCAAGATTAGATGGTAGCTCCATCAAAGGGTTTAAAGAAATTCAAGAGTCAGATATGATACTCAAACCAGATCCATCTACTTTTGCTATTTTGCCAAATTATTTTGATAAAGATCATCACAATAAAGATAACACATATACATCGAGAGGCGGACGAATGTTTGTAGATATATACGAAGGCTTTAATGGAACGCGTTACACTAGAGATCCTAGGTTTATCGCGCAGAAGGCTGATCAAATTGCAAAGAACAAAGGTTTTGAGAAAACCTATTGGGGCCCTGAATTAGAATTTTTTGTATTTAACAAAATAACATTGTTGCCATCTCCTATGTCAGCAGTAAATTGCTCTGGTGGGACTGGATATTCTATTGAATCTGCTGAAGCTCCATGGAGTAATGGTAATGGAACAGGTGGAGGATACACGATTCCTTTTAGAAGTGGTTATTTTCCAGCTCCTCCTGCAGATAGTTTGACAGATTTTAGGGATGAAGTGTCTGATGTGTTACATCAACATTTTGGAATAAAGATTGAAGCACATCACCACGAAGTGGCCACTGCAGGACAATGTGAAATACAAATGTCATACGATCAGCTTGTTCCTATGGCAGACCAAGTAGTTACTTACAAAAAAACAGTAAAGGAAACTGCTGCAAAACGTGGAATGGTTGCAAATTTTATGCCAAAACCAGTTGCACTAGATAACGGATCCGGAATGCATGTTAGTCAAAGTCTCTGGACAAGGAACAAAAACGAAGAAGTAAACCTATTTTATGATGCAGCAGACGAATACGCAGAATTGAGTCAAACAGCACTTTACTATATTGGGGGATTAATAGACCATGCTGATGCGCTATGTGCTTTAACAAATCCTACCACAAATTCCTATAGAAGATTAGTGCCAGGATATGAAGCTCCTATCAATGTTGCATGGAGCAAGATGAACAGATCGGCTAGTATCAGAATTCCTGCTCATTTTAGGAAAATGAAAAGAAGAAAGAGGATAGAGTATAGGACACCAGACCCTAGTTCCAATATATATCTTGTTGAGGCGGCATTATTACTAGCAGGGATAGACGGTATTAATAAAAAATCTTCGACTCCTGATCCTGTAGATGAAGATATTTATAAACTCTCTGAACAGAAAAAAAGAGAATATTGAATTAAAAAATTACCCACATCTTTACAAGACGCGATAGAGTCATTAGAATGTGACACGGAATTTTTAAACCCTGCGTTCACAAATGATTTTATCGATATGTATTGCGATATTAAAAAAGATGAACATTCAAAAGTTGCTTCGATTCCATCACCAAGAGAATTCTACATGTATGGAAATGTCTGATAATTATTACGTTAATAGATTTGGATAATCACCTTCATGCCATATTCAAAAGATATATTGGACCTTAAAAGACATATTCTAAGAGCAGCTGAATCATCCCAAAGCTACTTTGATCTAAATAGACTGATAGTTGACGTAAGAAAAGTAAACGATTCAGAAATTCCATATTCAGGTCTAGGAGCTCGATCTCCAAATGATTATTTTCCTTCTATTAAAATAATCGGATCACAACTAAGAACAAAAAATAGTAATACCACCACATACAATAATATTGATACTGCATTCACCTTAGGAGGAAGGTATTCAAGCAATATCATAACCTCAGAAGTACCATTTTTTGTTTCAGGTATGAGCTACGGCTCCTTAAAACTTCCTGCTAAAATAGCTTTGCATCTTGCTTTGAATAGACTTGCTAAAGATGGAATAAGAGTCGTAATGAATACAGGTGAAGGTGGAGCATTACCCTGGGAACTATACGGCTCAAAAGAATCATGGTCAAATGTTTCTAAGAAAAGACACGAGAATATAATAAACTATGCTGATCGACTATTGAAAGAACATGGCTTAGATTCCATAGATAGGGATAATCTCTTTTGTCGTTTATATCCAATAATTACTCAGTATGCATCAGGAAGATTCTGGAAAGATCCTAGTTATCTCTTGAATGCTGATGGTATAGAGATAAAAATTGGTCAGGGTGCAAAGATAGGTCATGGAGGATTATTACCAGGTCCTAAGGTTACAGACTTAGTTGCTGAAAATAGGGGAATCCCATCATATAAAGCAGCTCATTCACCCTCAAGGCATCTTGATATTTTGGGTCCTGAAGACTTGGTAGCAAAGATTCTGGAGTTACGAGAAATCACTGATTGGCGAACTCCGATAATTGTAAAGGTTGGATGTTCTCGCATATATGATGATATTGAAATTATTCTCAAATCATATGCCGATGCAGCGTCAATTGATGGTTTTGTTGGAGGAACTGGTGCTGCTCCATGGGAACTTCGAGATATCATCGGAATAAATACAATACCATCTCTTAAACCTTCAAGAGAAGCAATTGACAATTATTACTCAAATGAAGAAAGAGATGAATTTAGATTAATTGTGCATGGTAGTGTATGGGATTCAGAAAGAATTGCAAAGTGTATTGCGTTAGGGGCAAATGGTGTTGGTATAGGAACAGGATTTCTTCTATCAATGGGGTGTACTCTTGTACAAGATTGTTATACAAATGCATGTCCAGCTGGGTTAACTGGCTCTTATGAAAAATTGGATATACAGACAAGTGTGAATGGAATAGTAAATTATGTTAAAGGAACATTACTTGAACTCAAAAATATCGCTGGTTCATTAGGAAGAAAAAGTATTCATGATCTTAGGAAAGAGGATCTTGTTGCAACTGATGAGCTGACTAGCATGATTTGTGGATTGCCATTAGTGGACGGTCAGACTTTTAACGGTTCAATAAATGAAGTCGTCAAGAGGGTTATTGATAAAAGGAGAACCTAGTAATTGATAGATAATAAAGAAGACAAGAACTGAAGGACGACTAATCAAATTGAATGATGCAAACAAATTTATCATTAGAAAAGCTATATTGGAGCTAGCTAAGACAGGTATACCGCGATCTACTTCGATAGATGATGATGTGAGAAATCTTCATAACATGAATTCCAAAATAATAAATCTATGGGATTATGTAACTGCAATAGGAGCACAATTGTCAAGGCCACCTTATGACCCTTATAGAGAAACAATAAGCCTAAACATATCCATAGGAAGAAAAAGACATAAAAAAGTTAATTTGGATATTCCTTTGATAATATATGGAAATACTGCAATTCAGTACAATTCTATAGAATTTGTACATCTTGCATTAAATCGACTTGCTGAAAAAGGAAATGTACTAGGGTTAATTTCAGAAATTGAAATAAATACCATCTACGATGGTAAAAGAAAGTACCCATTATTCAAAAAAATAGATTTTTCTAATAATGATAGTTTGGAAGATTACAAAAAATCTTCTCCAGAAGGATTAGTCATAGAATATAAAGACGAAACCTCTTTGAAGGTACTCCAGAATTTTAGGAAAGAGTTTGATGGGCCAATATTGGTAGATGTCAGTGAAATTTTTCCATTCCATATTAAAACTATACTAAGGGAGGGAGCAGATGGAATTATAGTAGATACAGAAAAGGTTATAAAAAATGAAAGATACAAAGGAAAACATGCAATAGCCGTGATTCATGATGCAAAGAATGCTATAGATGATTATTACAAAGGAAGAGAAGCAAATAATGATGATTATGATAACGATGATAAAGCAATATTGGTAATAGCAGGGGATGTAAACAGCGCAGGAAAGATCATAAAAGCAGCAGCATTAGGAGCAAATGTCATAGGATATTCTACAAGTATGCTGATAGCACATTCTCACATTTATTCTGAAAAAACCTCTAACGCTAGTTCAATTGCAGATGATGTGTATAGCCATATGATAGGAACAAAAGGTGAAATTAAAGGAATTCCTGCTGCTTTAGGATATAGTGATTTTCATAATTTGTCTCCTTCTGATTTGCGTACATCAAGTATAGATGCCAGTCTACAAGGTGACATTCAACTTGAAGGTCTAGACAAAACCTATAAGGAGATGATAGAGGAGATTATTAAAGAGTACGTAAATGATAAAGGGATACAAAAATTAGATTCATCCGAAACCCAAGAGGTTCTTAGATCTATAGTAGGGAAATAAACATGTGTGGAATATGTGCTATAATGATGGACAATCATAACAAGGATTTTCCTATAGGATGTCTTCTTTATAAAATGATGGAAAGCCAGCAGATTAGAGCTCAGGATAGTACAGGTGTGGCCATTTTTAATAATGGAGAAAATCAAGAGCTTTACAGAATAGATTATTTTAGAAAAATTGATGGCATGTACACTTCATTCACAGAAAAGGTATCTCCAGAGAGATTGGATAAAACTTTGTATGAACTAACTCAAAATCCCAATATTGTTATCACAAGTGTTGCAAAAGAAATGACCCTTCTAAAGGATATTGGGCTGGTTAGGGACCTTGAAGCAAAATATAAAATAAGGTCGATTCAAGGGACTCATGGGATCGGCCATTTGAGGATAGCAACAAGTAGCAGAGTTACTGCAGATAATGCCCATCCATTCAGTACTATAGCAATGCCTGATATAGCAGTTGTACATAATGGCGAGATAACAAACTACTCCAAATTAAGGTCGGCTCTTGAACTTCAAGGACATCGTTTATTTACTAGGTGTGATTCTGAGGTGATTGCCGTTTTCATAGCTGATCAGCTTTTGAGACATGGTAACCTAGAAAAGGCTAATTATGAATTAATAAAAAATGCAGACGGCCCATTTACCTATATAGTTGCTACGCCAGATTCTATTGCGATAGTAAGAGATAAGTTTGGAGCAAGAAAGTGTATTTTCGGATATAACCCAGGAAGTAATGACTATCCTTCATTCTGGGCAATGGCTACTGATTTATCTGCTTTGGATTCTGTAGGAGCAACGTTTCATGTTGAAACTCCCCAACCTGGAAAACCAAAAATATTTTACAGAGATGAAATTCAGATCCTTAACTAATTTACTCAAGCAGATATCTTTTTTTCAAAACATATTTTTACTATTACTGATAGGTCAACGTAATATCTGTTTTACAAACCTCGTCGCTTGTTCTATCATAATTTAATGAATATGCAAAAAAATAATATTCATAGTACAGAGTTTGTAAAATTTTCTCTTCATTATTTTGAATGGATATACATGATTAGAAGTGACCATTTGTAGTTCTAGAGATTATATTCATTTAGGTATATAATAATACTTGTTAGGTATGTAAGATCGTATACTGTGATATACAATTTTTTAAAATTGTTGTTTTAGGTTTATCTACATTTATTCTAAAGTCAGTGATATAAATTTTAATTTAGTAAGAGGATACAGGAGCAGAAGGGAGAAGGGATTTATAGTATAATTATACTGATAATATTAAGTTTCTATAGAGTAATATTTTTTTTAATTTTAATTTCTAGTTTTATGGAATTAACTTTACTAATTTCTAGACCTTTTTTATTGTAGCCATGATATAGGTATTTAAAATTTGATTATAATAAGAATGATGGAATAATCTCATAATTCTGTAATTTTTTAAAATTCAAAGTTGTTTTTTCAATTAAGTATATATTATTACTTGGATTTTATATCTTAAATAATTATTCAACTAGACTATTATAATGTTTTCATATCCTTCATATCATGATGTAGACAATCTAAAATTTTTCCTGCACTTACAGGATATCAGTAAAAATGAATAAGATACAAGACATTCAAGTATAGTTGGTTGTTTTAATAAATTATTGTTATAGAATAAAAGATATATCTGTAACTTTGCTAAATATTGGAGATATATTGTATATTCTAGATATTGATGAAATAAGATCGATTGCTGATTCTATTGGCTCTAGTACATCGAATCCAGAAGATCAATTTGAACGACTTAATAATGTATTGTATAAAGAATTTAAAATAAATCTCCCTAAAGGACTAAAAAAGGCTTCTTTAGAAAAATTCAGAGATATAATCAGTTCACCATTGGTGTATGAAAGAGCAGTAAATTCCATTCTAAAAAGAAAAATAATCGAAGGTGAAAATAATATCACTATAAAAAACCCTAAAGCTCTTTACAGAATTGGAATTCTCAGTTTCAGAGAGCCAATAAAACTAGATTTAATAGTAGAGGGAAGTGTTGGAAATTTTTTTGCAGCTGGTTGCAATTTTAATGGAACTTGGACTGTAAAAGGTCATGCTGAAAATGGATTGGCCGATAAAGGTTATAGTGGAAAAATAGTAGTTGATGGTTTGGCTACAGAACTTGCTGGACAGAACAATCAGGCTACTGAAATTAGTAATGGTGTAGATATTTTAGTCAGAAAGGGATGTATGGAAAGAGCTATGGGTCAGGCAAGAGGAGGGAGTTTGATAACATTTGGGGCAGGCTATAATTCGGGGCTATACATGTCTGGAGGAATATTATTAAATCTGGGAACACCTGGAAAAGCCTTTGGACCCGGAATGGTTGGTGGTACTATCTATTCTCCTAATGGAACTACGGTTGGAGAAGGAGCTACAATTCAAGATTTGAATAAATTAGACTATAAAGTTATTTTATCCGTACTAAAAAAATTTAAAGCCGAATTGGGTATTGAAGGACTAGATAGATTTTCCCCTGAAAATAATACTTTGTACATTACAAATAACGGCAATAGCGAAGAATATAATTTTAAAAATTTTATAAAAATTAATTCGACTGAATAAAATTAAAAGATTAAAAATCTTCATAACAGACATATAATATAGTTATTGCACAATATTAAATGTGAACATATTATTTTATATTGTCTTATAAAGACTACCAATATTTTTTTATAAAAAAAATGTTTCCATAAATCCCCCAAAATCTAGATAACTTATCAAAGTACAATTGGTCGATTTAATTTCAACTATGATTGATTTCTAATGCTGGTGATATCGATAAAAATAATGTTACTATGGCCATTAATGATTTTATAGGACCTACAGAGGCAGAGGGATGGAATGTTTTGGAATATTTGAAACAGATTGCTAAGTTTGTTTTAAGAGATCCATCTACAAACAAAGCTAATAAAATTATAAACCTAACTACAACAAAATAAGATATATCTGAATTTAAAAAAATATGTAGTATAATGATAACATTAACATGATTGGCCAACTTAATGACATTCTAAGATTCTGACTAGTTATTCTTGTAAAGTGTTGCGATTAATTTGATAAATCAATTTTAAAATATTAACTTTAACGACTCTTTTATCTATCTTCAAGTTTATATAATGAACATCAACTATGATAACAAATCCTGGATTTGTGAAGTAGGTAAATATTCATTTCAAAAATAATGAAATCTAAAAGCAGCATAACTACTGAATTTGATACTCTAGACAAGAATAAATTTTATTTAAATATATCAACTCCAGTTTATCTTCTTTGTCTTCTCAATGACAAGAGTATGATTAAGAATATCTTTCTTCATCTCTTATTACTAGTGATCTCCAGCTGGTAATGCTGATGAACAAATTCTCCTTTCATGTAAAAAAATCAAAATAAAGAAATTTTTTATTAGCTTATTTATTTGATTATTATAATGGCTTCAACATTTTTTCCAGCAGAATTTATCTATCTTCTTACTGTCTATTATACAGGTGCATTAATTGTCTCGATTGTAGTATTGCTAGTAACTATAAAAAAGAACAGATTTGAAGGTGAGTATCAATTATATGCAAGAATTCTTGATTCCCGAACTAAACTTCAAAATAATGATGTCTTTACTAAAATGGCTAAGGAAAGTTCACTTTACATCGAGAGGTTTAAGTTAGTTGATGAACCACAAGAATACTATACTATAATATCATTAACAGATACAATTGAATTTATTTATAGAATTCACAAAAAGAAAATGATTGATAAAGAACTATGGCAAAGGTGGGAATATCATGCAAAAGGTATGATGACTATTCCAAAATTTAAAAAAGTCTGGGATGCAACTAAGAAATTTCATACACGAGATTTTGTTAATTTTATGGACTCGTTATAACTTCCAAACTCAATAACTATCCTAATGGACGATGTATTTACTTTGTATTTCAAAACTGACTGTTTATGTAGGCATCTAATTGAGATAATAAATATGTAGTAGTATAAAAATAATTTATTATATTGCTTTCTCTTTGCGAATCAATAATATTATATCATTTATTATAAAATAATTTTTTTAAATAATATAGCGATAAACCTGTAGAGAATGAGAGATTTTAATAATAACAATATCAAGAATCGTTAACATATTTTAGAAATATAAAAACTTTTTATTTGGATATGGTCTGATTTTTTAAGGACTAATCCCTATCACCCTTGGAGGGTAATTAGTTAGAATATTCATTAATACATACCCGATAAATATAATTGAAAATCCTGAACAAACATAAGAAGTAACTTTACTAAATAAAGAAAAATTGTAATTATGTCGTCTGAACAAGTAAATACATCCTTCAATAAATTTATTCTGCCATTCTTTTAATTTCTGGATTCTCAACTCATTTATAATAGCTTTGGAATATTTTAAAAAAGGTCTATTTATTTTTTCCTTTTGCATAATTTTTATTGATCTTTATAATATATTTGGGTTCTTTTAAATATTACGTATATAATTAATTAATTTTGATATATTCAATATAAAATATAGATATTTTTGAAAATTTTAAAGTATGTCACTCATTCTAGATGTAATACTCTGTAAGGGTACATATTTTAAAACATCTTTATTATCTAATATTAGAGTTGACAATAGATATCTATAGATACCATTTGTTAATCTCTAGCAAGTATAATCATAATAAAACTTGTTAATCATATTCTCTGTTATCTCAAACACCAAGAATAATAAAGCTGATTGTTGGAATACTAGAGAACTAACAAGGTTCCACTAGGGATTGAAAATATTTTGGAATTAAAAAAAGAAGTTTTATTCAATAAAAAATTCTGAAAGATGCATGTTGACCAATATTCAAGTCAATTAATGATGATGATGATTCAATATATTAAAGCTGTATATTTTAGCAAAAAATAAGGGTTACTTCATCCATTCTCTATCTTCTAAATATGCTACAAGCTTTATCATTTCTTCTATCCTAGTCCTTCCTCCTGTTTGATTTCTGCACAATTCATAATGCTTTACCAGTTGTAAATCCTCTTCCTCAGATAAGGTGTGCTTCTCTAGGATCTTCTTGAAAAAGATATCTTCTTTACCAGTATGGTCGAAAACGAAGATTGAATATGATTTTAGAAATCTGGCAACAGGTTCTTTACTTTTATTAATCCATTTCAATTCTCTAGTTTTGTTATATAGATCATGATCTATAAGGCTCTCCAATTCTCGTCTCAGCATTTTGGCAATTCTTCTTGCAAACTCATGCTCGATTAGGAATTTTCTTATATCTTCTGAAAAACTATTCTTATACTTTGTAACTGGGAAATATGCTTTCTCTTCTTTACCATGATGAAATCCATCCACGAACTCTTCAATGACAACAGAAATTATTTGAATATCTTCGATAGGAATGTCCTGATTCATATAGAGTACATCTGAGCATCTTTTTGCAATACTAGCAAGTCTTCTTACAATCAAATGCTCCTGCAGGAGGTTTTCGGTAGAATTCATCGTCTAACGAATATGCATCTTATCTCTAATATTATTTAATTAACAAATTTCCTATTTGTATACATTGCTTCAATACGATCATTTGCACTACTACATGTAATACAAAACCTTCTGACAGTCTAATTAACCACTAGTATGAGTACAAATTGATGTAAATTGTAAACATAATAAAAAATATGAATATCATTAAAATACTCAATATTCTAACAGAGTAGCTGAAGATATGATCTATACCAAAAAGGACGATAAGCAGAATTTTCAATCATCATCATATTATCTTCAGTTAACTACTATGATCATCTCCTCCTTTATTTAATAACTCATCAATTGGTTTATGAGATATGAGGATCAGGCATGCTGACTCATTGAGAGGAATTCATCTCCAAATCAACTACATTTCCGAACCTAATTCCTTTTTAAAAATACTAAATCATCTTTATCCTTTTTTCTTTCAATACTTTTGAATCTTTTCTTATAATAGTTATTTGTAATTGTAGATAATAAAATGTTGATCATCGAAATTCCAAACCCATATACACAATTGCTACATATCTACCAAGTTTGATAACAGGCATAATTTCTCGATATCAAACAGTAGTAACAGTCGCTACACACCACCATAATACATATTCTAAGATTTTTGTTTCTTAATTCGGTTCATTAGACTCCTAGTCATACTTTAAGAATGGTCATAAAAGAACAACCATGACAAGAACTAATAATAATTTTGTTACTGTCTGTATGAATCGATTTTATAAAGGAGATTTGTTAAGTTTATTGATAAAGTGAATCCCATTACCTATCATAGAATTGAATCTATTATTTCATATTCACTAATGA
>JANWKP010000104.1 GCA_025451315.1 Nitrososphaerales archaeon
GATTAGATTAATCAAGAGAGGTTAAAACTCTTCAAGGTAATTTTTTATAGAAGGTAGGTAAAATCTTATTTTACATTAAAAATTCATTATTTATCCATTTTATTAGAAATTTATTAATCTATCATCCAAGTTATTCATAGATTAGTGAATAAGCTTGCATATTATTACCTAAAAGCTTCCTTTCTTTGTAATGCAATTTCTTTAGTAAATCCTTTTTTCAATTCATTCATATGGATTGATCCCAGTCTTATTTTCATTTTTTATAAATTCATTTATATTATTTAGAATGTTATTTTTTATACAAGCAACTTCTATATTAAAATCAATTTTTAATAACTTAATTTCCTTTTTGTCTTATCACTTCTTCTTAACCAATTTTTTTATATTTGCAAATTATTAATTAATATTATTTCAAAACAAATAAATGAATTAATAAATGTTGCCAATTAATAGAGGGTGATAAATTACAAACACTTTTTTAAGGTATGAATATAAAGTTAAGATAACTACCCAAATAAAATATAATTAAGTTATTTTTGAAAAGTATTTTTAATTTGAAAGAAATTTGTGAAATAGAGAATACCATAACAGTAACAAAATACGATCCCAATGACAAATCAATATTTAATATTGTTGAACTTATATTTGATAAACATATAGATTTTTAAATCGAAAAAACCTGTGACTAGCAGTAGATTTCTATGATCTTGTTGCTACTTCAAATAGTCATAGTTAAAAATGATTTTAGATAGAATCATATTTAGAGTGTTCAGAAATTACTTTTGTAGATTTAATTTTTTTTGCAGTTAGTATAGCAAGAATTAAAAATATAAAGGACAGTAATGCGGATGTCAAAAAGATCATATCATATGAAAACGCAGATGGAAAAGAATAACTAATCTTATTTAACATGATAGGGGATTGAAATGTTTCAAGATATATTCCAGATATGGCAGGACCAATAGACATTCCTATAAGAAACAAAAGGACTGTAATACCCATCGATACTCCACTTACTTTGGGTGATACAGAAACTAATGTAATATTAAAACCTCCCACCTCAGCTAATGATAAGCCTCCTGCTATTATAGACAAATTTATTATTATTTCAAGTTCAGTAGAATGATATATAAACAGACTTGAAAAACCTATAACACTAATGACACTGCCAATGATTGTAGGTTTTATATTACCAAACCTTGATATCAAAAAACCTGATAAAACAGAAATTATTAAAGAGATTATCATGAAAGGAAGCTGTATATTTGCTGCATCAATTGCACTTCCTCCAAATCCCGATGGAAGAGGATTTCTTATAAGTATAGATATAGTTTGGTAAATCATGAACATTGAAATACCAATAGTCATTAACAGGATGTTTGTTGGAAGAAGTATTCTATCTTTTAACAAATTTAGATCTATTAGAGGAATATGTGTCCTTCGTTGAAATAATATGAAGATAAATAATGATATAATAGATAATACAGAAAATAATATAACTAAACTAGAGTTTATAGTATTATTAAAATCTGCAGAATCAGAATTTCCTAATAGTGTGATTGAAATTAGGAAAGAAGATATAGTAACCGTTAGAGCTATGGCACCTTTAATATCTATATTTTTGCTTAATGGTATTTTATTATTATTATTTTCTTCTTGCTCTTTAACATGAATAAATCGCATAATAATTAACGTGAGAATCAATGAAAGAGGTGAGATAGATATAAAAGTAGAACGCCAACCAAAATATTCGATTGTTGTTGCTCCTAAAGATAAACCTATAACTCCTCCTGCTGCAAATAAGGATGTAAGGATTCCTTGAGCAATAGATAACTTGTTTTCTGGAAATTTTTCACGAATTATTGTAAAAGCAATAGGAAATACAGACATGCCTATTCCTTGGATTGTGCGTGCTATGATCATTGTTGAAATATCGTTAGAAATTATTCCAAAAGAAGTCCCTATTGTATAAATAATCATAACAATTAATAAAATTTTCTTTTTTCCATAAATATCTGATAATTTTCCTACAATAGGAGTTGCTACAGCTCCTGCAATTAAATATGCGGTAAGAATCCATGCAGTAGTATTATATGGTATATTAAAATCTTTAACCAAATCTGGAATTGCAGGTATAATCATGGTTTCACCGTAGACAATTATAACCCCAATCAAGCTTAGTATTGCTAATGTAATCCACGCATCTTTAGGTATTTTATCTGAGTAAGATGTTATGGATTTTTCATCAATCTTATTCTTACTATTGTTATATTTGTCTTCATTTTCATTATTATTAGTTATATCATTCATGAGTTAGACCTAACTGTATATTATAATGCAGATAGTATTTTTCAATCCATAAATACCTTACATATTGATTTCTTATGACAAATTCAATTGCCATGTTCATTCTACAGCTTTCATTTTTAGATAAGAGATTTTTAAGCGTACTTGCAATTCGTGAGTGGAACTTTGTAGTAGGGTCCTATTACAACAGATATTTAATTTTTTTATTTTCAAAAGATAATAAAAAAATGATTTTTATTAAAAGAATTTTTTTAAAAAAATCTATTTATTATAACATGATTTACAGCTCAGATGCTGAATTTTGTTAACTTGAATATATCTTATTTTGCACATTAGAATAAAAAGTGATTTTCAACGACTAAAATAGCGTTACTTAAAAAATGGAGACATAATATTGGAACATGTAATAAAAGAAAGCTAAGTTACTTATAAGATACTATATAGTTACACCAGAATATTTAATATGATGAATTTGTATGAATGGATATAGCATTAGATCTTTCAAGAATAAATAGCACTTGCTCTATTGATTTCTTCAATGACTCTTACAACTGGTATATTTCAAAACTTATTCTATACGAAAATAAATTAGTTTTTTAAAACCTATCAACGCAAACAAAAAGAAATAGAAAGTAAAAGAATCATTTAGAAAAAATGTTGTCTATGAATAGTTCTAGCTAGATTCACTATAGTCCCAAGTTGAAAAGTACATAGGCTTAATTTCTATTATTACGCTATCACCATTTTTTACGAAGGACATTAACTTTTGTGCCATATGATGTTGCGTACTTCCTAAGTATATTGTCATTATCTTTTCTGCAATCTGGATATTGTGATTTATATCATAATGAATTCTACAGATACCTCTTCCCTTGACTCCTTTATATGATGGATTAGGGTCATCTATACAGAAATAAAGATTATTATTTTTCCTTAAATTATCTATCTTTTTTGAGACTTTGGAGGTTTCGATATATATTTTCTTATTTGCAGAATCAAAATAATACCAAGTAGGATGAATATTTGGATATCCATTATCATCTATTGTACCCAAATGGATGTTTAGTTTGCTAGATGTCAAAAAATCATTGATTTCTTGCTCTGTTAGAGATTTTCCAAATTCGGGACTTGCATTAATGATTCTCGTCATGTTTATAATTTGGTATAATATAATATTAACTCTTCATTCGTTGGCCGACAATAAAAGACTTTAGAATCTATAATACTTTATCATATACTATTTTTAGTTGTCGAAAAATTAGCCGATTGGGATAGTTGTTTAGAGTATGACTTTTTCAAAAATATATATACGGTCATTATTGTGGTGGAACTTGTCTGATTTTCTTATATAATTATAAGAATTAGGATAACCATAATAAACCATCTTCATTATTATAAAATAATGTCAAAAGATATAGAAAATATTAAAAAAAATCATAAGACAAAATACATGTTTATTTTGAATTTGATTATAGCAGTTACAATAGTTTTCACGATATTTGTGAATATTAACTTAACAGATTTTATAGATGTTTATTCTCAAGAACAAGAACAAAATCTAACACAAACAAATCAAACTTCGATCGAATTGACAGGTAAATTAATTGGTACGACCTATAGATGGGTAGACTCCACAAATTCTATTAATCCCACAATAATAGTTACTTCAGGAGTAAATAATCAAATTACAATAAAAAGTTTGAAAAACGATTCTCAAGAACATGCATTCATAATAGAAGGTACTACTTCTAGTGGTGATAAAGAGGAATTAGTTATAAGTGATGCAGTTCATGATGGATCTTCGATTATAGTCGATTTTTATCCTTTAGATCTACAAGAATATAAGAATTATGAGTCATTTGATTATTACTGTGAATACCACCCAGAGACAATGAAAGGAAATATACAAATAACAAATTGAAATTTGTTCAATTTTTATTTCTTCGGAATGTATTAACCAATAAAATTTAAGGAATATTGCGATATTACTAAATCTGCTCTGTCAATTCTATGGATAAAGTAGTGGTAAATTATACTATGTTATGTGTTCTATTTTTTCGTATTTTCTTATTTTATTATACATTTTCTTTCTTATTTAAGAGCCATTAATTCAATTTAAAAATCTATTTTACTTTGTTTCTCATAGAATATTTAAATTTACTAGATGATATTTGTCACTTAAATGGATTAGTTTAGTTTCTTTAGATTTTAACTATTTCCAGTGTTTTGTGTTTTCTAAGAAAATCTGACCATATTGTTTTCCTATACTTGATTCTGTTTCATATGAAACTTTGCCTTTGTCAAGTAATTCACTTACTTTAAAAAAATAAAACTCAAGTCCTGGAGGGCTGATTACAAGAGCATGTCCACCTTTGTCCCCTACAACAAATCTATGTGGAGCTCCTTTGGGAACAAAAATCACATCACCACATTTACATCTTACTGATTTCCCATCTAAAATGAATTCATAATCACCTTCAATTATGTAAAAGGTTTCTGAACCTTTGGGATGTATATGTAATGTAGGACCTAGTTTAGGTGGATGAAGTACATCTAGGATAGTATAGCTACCGTTTGTTTCGGAAGTAAGAACCTTGATAGTAAATTTTGCATCATGAAAATCAAATGGTTTATCCTTCACAAATTATATTTTATGTTTTATGAATATATCTGTTTAATTTGCAAAAGGAGGGAGTTGTCAAGGAGGCAAAAAGTAAATCCCGATATACCTGCTCTGATCTCATTCTCATTGAATGTTTATTATGATTTTTCTTTGCTAATTTTATCAATAAATCAATTCTGAAAATGTTACTAATTTAGTTTTTATAATATCGATAAGTTTTTTATTCATCTTCTATAATAATAAAATTTGATATAATATCAAAGACTATAATGTATAATACCTTACGAGAATTAAGAATTAATTTCTCATTACAACATCATTAGCAGATAAGTTGTACATGTGCATTAGGTTTTAATACCCAAGCTCCCAGCTAGCAGTAAATAATTTTATTGAATCTTTTTCATTTATTAGCATGCTATCATGTAATTGCCTATTTCTCTCAACGTTAAACTTAATAAATCTATGAATATCTTAAATAACAACTTTTGTCTATTATTTACTTTAAATGGGTTACTATAGGAAATTAATATACGGAATTATATTCATAATCATTGGAATTTCCTCTATAGGTATTTCAAGTTGGTTATATTACCAAGCAACAATAGGATTATCTTATTGTAATTCCTTTGGCGATATTGGATATTTGTTATTCGAAGATTGTGATAATGTCTCTATAGTTTCTTCTGCAATCTTGATCGATTTATTAATAGGAAGTCTTATGATCCTTGCTGGAATAATATTATTAATTGTTGGAATTGTAAAATGTAAAAAACCTGAAGTTATCAAAAGTAACCAATTAAAACAAGTAATAAATCCTGTTTTTGATAAATTGACAAAATCAAAGAAATCTCAAGATAATAACATCTACTGTAGATATTGTGGTAATACTCGACCATTAGAAGGAAAACTTTGTCCAAGATGTGGAAAAGCTTCTCAATCTGAACAGCTTGTTGAATGTAATAGTTGTCATTCTTTAATCAGTGATAACTCAAGATATTGTTCTAACTGTGGGATGGAAATAGAACAAGAACATCATATTGATTCACAACTAACCTATAAAACTTACGAATCTTCTATAGATATGTTAAAAATCAAATATCCATCTCATTGGATTATTATAGATGAAAACCTTAGTTACCAACATATGTTGAAAATCTGTACACCACCTGATTCTTTAAGTTTTTTAATGACAATTAGTATAAAAAAACCAAATACAGAAGAAAGAGAACTAACAAAAGAAAATTTAAAAATTATATTTAAAGAAATGATTGATGAACCTTTCAAAATCAATAGTTCGCCAACCAAGATTATAGAAGCTCAAATTTCTTCCTTTAAAGGCTATAATGCTCACAAGCTTGTTACAAAATCTTATGATAATAAAATAAAAATATACTTCTCTATACTAATGTGTTATAAATTTTCAGAAAAATCAACTTCAATACTCAATAATGATAAAATTAAAATTTTGAGAATTACATGTTTATATGCTAAAGAGAATAATTCAACATTTTTACCAATATATAATGAAATAATAGAGTCACTTGAATTTAAAAACATACCAAAGAATGATAATAGATTTAAATGAATATCTATCAATTTTGTAAAATAATAAAACCTTATCAAAATGAATACAATAAATATTCGAATTATTTATTATTACCATAGTAATTAATATTTTTTTAATAATTATTTTATAAGTTTTCTGACAAACTTGTTGCGATTAAGCTTCTATACCTACTTTTTTATTCTTGGGATCTAACAATATATTGATAAAGTTTTTTTATTTAATATATATACAAAATATAAGAGTGAAAATTATGCTTGCCAGAATGATCGATAAGATCCAACTATGAGCTTGAAAGAAACAGTAAAGAATCTATTTGTGTTGATGAATATGGAACAATTCTTAAATATGCATGTTGAGGACTTGACAAGACACTGAGATTAACCAATGTATTTCATGTTGCACCATTTAGTTGTATATCATATATGAGAAATAATTATTAAACCTTTCAGGTCTGTCCTTAATATTTTATATTATTTTTATTCATTAAAAATGAAATAATAATAAGCATGAAAATCATTGAACTTAACATTTAGGATATTCAAATATTATTCTATTTATAATATAC
>JANWKP010000105.1 GCA_025451315.1 Nitrososphaerales archaeon
CAACCATATTCTTAACATTGGATCAAAATTAGTGTCCATACGCTTTTTTTTAAGTATATAATCATGTCCTTTTATATCTACTTCATCTTGTGATTCCCTTTTTATACCTTTCAATTTTATAAGTTCATAAACTATCTGTTGAACAGTTTCTGAGAAACTTGGATTCATTGATTTATTCTCGGTAAGAGAAATATGTTTTTTCATAAATTTGATGTCTTCTAATACATCGTCTTTTACTCTTTGAAGAGTTTCACCTTTTGGCATTAAATCTGATGTTATACAACATACATATAAACCAAGATATTATGATAATGTATATTGTAATACATAATTATTTAGTTGTAATATTTTGGTTTTTTATTAAAAATTTTTTATGTAAAAATTACAAGAAAATGAATAGATTCCAATATACATCTTATTTAGAAAGAAATGCGGGGGTAGAAAATTATTTTTGTACAGAAATGAGAGTATTACCTGTAAAAAGATAATTGACGAGGAAATCATCAATTTTTAGTCATTTTCTGTAATACAATATACTTTTAGACCCTTTTTTGTTATACAATATTACATTTCTGTGCTTAAAAATAAAGATATATTGTCATACAAGCATCTCTCGTCAGAAATAATTAGTAACAAATGTTATGATAAAAAACATATGTTTTGTTATACAATAGACATTGCCTTTTGAGGCCTTTGCTGAGCACAAGACTTATATGGTCATTATCTATATTATCTATCTATATCTATCTACCTATTCTCAAATGAAAAAATAAAGGAGGAGAGGAGGAGTAGTAGTAGTAGTAGTAGTAACAGTAGTATCGGTAGTAGAGGAACGAAAAAGACCCCTTTTTTACAGGTGGATACCTCCCCGCTGGAAAATCTCAAACCCCCAAAACAATTTTCAAAAACGTAGGAAACAAAAACATATTAATCCTGTGCAAAACTACTTGTCTTGTATCGACATGGCTCAAACATTACATTCAGAGAATGGCGGGAGGGACGAAGTTGATTCTCAGCTCCCAAAAATGATAATTAAATCCAGTGGTACTTCACAACCTTTTGATATGAGAAAACTTGAACTTGCTATTGTACTCTCTTTAGGCAATTGTAAGAATTCAGAAGAGTTGAAGAAGGTTTTGATTGATACGGTGCTCAAACGAATAAGGGATAAGATTACTACAAGCACCCATTACATCAACGATATAATTGAAACCTATCTTCTAAGAAACAAACATTATGACGTACTTCAAAAATATATTGACAACCGATTTGAGAAAAATAAGGTCTATTCTGAGAAGGTCAATCTTTTAGGCACCGCTTTAGTCACCGACTCAAGTTATGATAAAAAAGAACTAGATCATTTCTCAGTCAATCAGATTCAGATAGCAGCCAACCGATATCTCCAGCGGGATATGAAGACAGGAGATATTACTGAGAGTATGACTGGTTGGTTTGAGCGTGTTGCTTCTCATGTTGTATTAGGGTCCGTTGTCTATGATCCAGTTGTTTATGATAAAGACGGTAATCAACCAATTCATGATATTAAAGAATATAGTGAAAGAAAATTATTTGAATTAGGTTATAAAAGTTTTGGACCAATAAAAATAGATGTAATTTTCAAACTTTATAAAAAATTAAATGATGAACATAAAATGAAATATGATTTTCAAGAGTTTTCATATAAGGTATGGGATCTTGCTTATCCTGATCGTACTATGTCTGATAAATATCAGAAATTATATCAAAAATATTTCAATTATATGTATCAGGGTATCTTTGAACCAAATACTCCTACTCTTATGAACGCAGGCACCGTCAATGGAAAATGTTCAGCCTGTTTCACATTATCAGTAGAAGATAATATGCCTTCTATAATGGGATTGAATTCTTCTTCTGCTTATATCTTTCAGGGTGCAGGCGGTTTAGGCACCAACATATCTTATGTACGTCCTAGAGGAGCAAATATAGGTACAGCATACGGTGCTGCAACGGGACCAATCGAACTTGTGCTTGAGATAATTGACTTCATTACACAGAAGGTAAAGTCTGGTGGAAAAAGACGTGGTGCAAATATGGGATTAATGGAATACTGGCATCCTGATATAATGGAATTCATAACCATGAAGAAAACACCTGGATATCTTGAGAATTTTAATATCTCTGTGATGTTTGATGAAGATTTCTGGAAACACTATGACGCAGGCACCGATTATGATCTAAAATTCGATAATAAGGTCTACGGTAAGATGAGTGCAAGGAATCTAATTGAAAACATCGCTGTTAGCGCATGGTCTTCTGCAGAACCTGGTGTTGCCTTCAAGGATAATGCAAACAAGGCTAATCCGTTACTAGGATTGAAGGGTAATATTAACATCTGTAACCCTTGCGCAGAACAGTTCATGTATGATGGAGAATCCTGTACTCTAGGGTCCATAAACCTAGCAAAGTTAGTAAGGGAAGATGGGACATTTGATTGGGATGGATATGTAAATATTATCCATGAAACAACCAGATTCCTTAACGACGTTCTTGAAATTAACCAATATCCAACAGAACACATTGCTGAAGAGTCTGACAAGTCCAAGAGAATAGGTTTAGGTATAATGGGACTTGCAGACTTATTCTTCCTACTTAAAATCCCCTATAATTCTCAAGAAGGTTTCTGGATGATGGAAGAGTTATCCAAGACTTTGTATATTGAATCTGTGAAAACAAGTATTGATCTAGCAGAAGAAAGAGGTAGTTGTTACTGGTATGATGAATTTATAGAGTCTGGAGAGACTCCTGCAGCAGCAGTAAAAAGGTCATATGGGATACCAGACAATGAATTGATAGATATTTCTTTAGGCACCGAATATACAAATAAACTGTTAGAACATGGAATAAGAAATATGTGGACCACAACCATAGCCCCAACAGGCACTATCTCAATGATCGCTGATTGTTCTTCCGGTCTTGAACCCATTTTCTCTCTAGTTTTCTCAAAAATCACCACAGCAGGTAAATATTATTACACTTCTGAATTATTCAAAAAAGCATTAATTGATGCAGGTATTTATTCCCAACAATTATTAGAAAAGGTAGAAAAGAACTATGGTTCATGTCAGGGTATTGAAGAAATTCCAAAAGAAATTCAGAAAGTATTTTTAACGGCAATGGACCTACATTGGATGGATCATGTTGTTGCACAATCTGTATGGCAAAATTGGATTGACAATAGTATAAGCAAGACAATTAACATGCCATATAATGTTACGGTGGATGATGTCAAAAACGCCTACATCCTTGCCCATGAATTGGGACTTAAAGGAATCGCATTATTCAGAGATGGAAGCAGAAATGAGCAAGTGCTTCACGTCGGTTCAAATGTCCAATCTAACAAGAATGAGCAAAACGTACAGGCCGATGTACCTGGAACCGTTACTGTGCAAGCACCGACAAAAAACCAAGTAGAAAGAAAGATCCCACCAAGTAGATATGCAATGAATTACATCAGAGATAGAGTCCCAGAGAAACTAATGGTTGATCTAACCATCCATGCAGGTAAGGTAGCTCAATACTTAGAAAAGGGTGATGAATGTCCTACTTGTAAGAAGGCCACATTAGTCTCAGAAGGTGGATGTAATAGCTGTAAGAGTTGTGGCTATGCTAGCTGTAGTGTAGCTTAATTAGTTATACCTTAATTTCTTAAACCTCTTTATTTTCATTCTGAAACTCTTTATAGCTAATTTTACAGTCTTAAAGGCGGTGCTTGAAAGACCAAGGTTCTGATTAATGGTTCTGATAATCAATAATCTCATTCTTGATGTCGAATCTGAGAGATTGATGTTCTCACTTATAAGTCGAATCCGGTACGGTTTTGATTTCAGTACGGTGCTTGAAAGGCCCAAGCTATCAGTCAGAGTCTTCAGTTTCCCCTTTGCCTGCGTGTAAGCACCGTCACTGAAACTCAAATTTTCAGATATAGTTTTTATTAGAGATGATAATGCAGATTGTATAGATGAATCGGATAGTGATAATGACTGTTGGATTGTTCTTATACGTGATTTTACATTCGTGGTACTGGCTGAAAGGCTCAAAGAGTTCGATATAGTCCTAAGTCTAGTGGTTAACTTGTTATTAGTATCTGTTAAAGTCAAACTATGACTTATAGTCTTTACAAATTCTTTAGACTGTGTTATAACATCTGTTAAAGTCACACTGTGACTTATGGTTCTCAATCTTGTCGTAATCCTTTGAGCACCGTCCAAAAGTCCTAATGATTGAGATATGGTTCTAAGTCTAGTTGTAAGTTTAGAAGTAGTATGGGTAAATGTCAAACTCTCTGATATGATCTTTACCAAATTAGAACCACCTCTCTCCACCAAATCAGAAAGATTCAAATTATTAGTGAATGTTCTAATTCTTGTTGTTTGATATAACAAGTTTTCTGACAGGGATAATGAGTGGGGTATTGATTTCAATCGTAATCGGAATCGTTCTAAGTAATCGGTCAATGAGAAAGATTCGGTAGGTATAGTTCTGATTTTATTTCTCAAATCATTGACAGAATCTGTCAAAGTTATAGATTCAAAAATCAACTTTATCTTTGCACTACCGGTTTGAACCAAATCATTAAATGTGATTGAATTATTAATTGTTCGTAGTCTATTTGTCACACGCTGTATATCTTCCTGTATTGATAGTGGGTGGCTTAGTGTTCGTATTTTTGACCTTAACTTACTTAACAGATCAGTTAAGGCGAAAGAATCTGATATAGTTCCAATCTTACCCCTTAATCGTGATTCTGAGTCTGTTAAAGTCAGGCTATCTGTAACGGTCTGTACAAGTCCTCTAAGTCTTGAGACCGCTTCGGTAAATGATATTGAATTAGAGATTGATTTGAGCTTATTTCTGAGTATATTTGTATTATGAGTTAATGCCAATGAATCAGAGATGGAGACCAGTCTCAATCGTGTACGCACCGAACTATCTACTAGGTTTATATTCTGTGTTATCATTCTAATCCTAGTAGTAAGCCTTGAAAGACCATGAGAAAGTGCC
>JANWKP010000106.1 GCA_025451315.1 Nitrososphaerales archaeon
ATGGGATAGGCTACGTAATTCAAATAAATTATGCTATCGGTTATGGACTTCATCTAGCAATCAACAATGGGTTAATACTCAAATTTCTACGCCTAATAGCAATTTACAGAATGTTCCGTTTATAACTGTAGAATAGAATAATCTACCCAAAAATTTTTATTTATTAAAGGAGTTAGTATTTATGTTAAATATCAATAGCAGAATTGCAAATAATTCTTGTTTTCTTGCTATTGGGTAGATCCTTATTTTTATATATAAAGCAGAAATATTTGATAAATTGATTCTACACACTATGAAAGTAGGAAATGATTGGATCGTATATATAACGCTTGTTGAATCACCTTTATGAATTCAGAAATGAAAATGGGTTATACATACTAGAATTCTTTAAGATCAATGGTCTTAGTAATTTGAAATTTTTCTTATCTATCCCGGTTTCCTTTTTTAATAGGGATGTAAAATCTTTTTTTCTACATTCATCTATATCTATATTCCAATAATCACCTGGCTTACTATCTATCTTACTATGTTGTTTATTGTCAGTTGGAGAATAAAGTATTTCTATTCCATTTACCGTCGGTCTGGTTATTCCTGTAGTGAATAAATGATCATGGTCATATAATCTTCTTCCATTAATCTCTACATTCCAATCAATACAGTATGACAACTTATCATCATAACCTTCAAAATCCTTACCATGAATTCTGAAAATAATCTCTAAGTCATATTGTCCAACATCTTCTATACCTTCACCCCTATAAAATTCCCAAATAGCACGATTAGTTATACCACTGGCTTTAGTTATATGAATTTGATTTGGTAAAGTCCCAGTAATCTCCTTTTTTGAACTTCTGCCCATCTTCAATTTACCCGATATAGTAGCAGTAGCAGGTACACCAGAATACGATAAAGCATTTGGAGTTTCAGCACCAGCTTCAACCGAAGCCTCATTACTCCTACTTTGATAATTGGTAATTTGTCCTATCGTCTTTGAAATATAATTGGGATATATCTGAATGATCTCTACTTCAGGTATGCATTTATCGATCGCCCATATAGCAAAACGGATATGAACTCTGCTTATCTTCTGATTATTCTTTGAACCAACTCCAACCATCGTGTTCATTATAAAATATTTTGATTCAGGATCTAATGGAATTATTTTTCTCTTTCTTAATTCACTTTTATTGTAAGTATAATACATATCTTGAAGATAAGGTAGTTCATAAATTCTATATGCGTAAAACGTATGTTCTATACTACCATATACATTTGGATTTACATCTGAAAAATTTAATCTCTGTCTAAACATATTACCGAATTCTTCAAGTATAGTGCATTTTGGATACAATAATTTATTTAAGTAAATACAATTAAAAAAAGGTTTTTTGCATTTTTATGATAATTAAGAGTCAGATTTTTCAATGTCTTTTGTATTGATAAAACATTTTTATTGTAAAATCCTAACGTAAGAAATGAATAGATATGTTAAAAATCGAGCAAATCTGTAAATTTAAGTGATATTTTATTTTATTGTTCTCACAGCTTCTTGCATTTCACTTTCTGATACAAGTTGGTACTCCATTATTTGTTTGAGTTCTGATATCTTTGGAAGTTGGACTCTTTTTCTGTAGACAAACAATATCTATACTTTTTTGGTTCAATTTGCTTATGCATTGTACCCACTTTGCACGATCATCATTAAGTTCTTTAACAGGTTTTTTCAGTTATGCTCCCTAGTATTGCATGTAGTTGACCAAACGCCATAATTAGTGTTAATCGGATCCTTATACAATCTTCTTTCAATTCATCATTATCATTTAATCTAGATATCTGATCACATAATAGATACTGGGAATTAATTAACGCGACTCTAACCTGACTAACTTTATAAAACTCTTTTATTTTATTAGACCAGCTACCAAGATCAATCTTGAATTCTCCAATTCCTAAGCCAGCCATTAACTTTGATTTCATTTGCGGTCTGATTAACTAACCTTCGACAACCAGAACCCTTCCACCACGCAACAATACCCGAAAATCCAGCCATACAACCATCGCTTTTTGCATCTATAAAGAGAATGTTTGGTGAATATACATCAGCCACTAGGTTTCAAAACATGATAAAGGATGACAATAAAGATATCGTTATATAACCTGTTTAGAAGAATATAACTTTACAGGCATTATTGATTGAAGGACTAGGAATTACGCAACAGAGCAAGTAATAACCTATTTTTATGAGTGTGATGGAAAGTAACAGCGAGGTTATAGGATATCTTTTTTAAAAAAATTTATGACATGAGTTAGGTTAAAATTTTAGGTTAACAGCGCTTTTTCTTCATCGAAGAGATAATGTCAAAGATTTAGATATCATTAAGCTGGATGTGTAGCGTATTTGAAAATAAATTCAATAAATCACTTTAGTCGATACTATCAATAAATTAAAAGAATAAATTAAAGCTCAGCCTCACCTTTACCACATTTTTTGCTGTTATTTATTTCTTAAATTCAACATTCTGATTAAATTTTTTGTATGTTCAAAAAGACGAATATTTAAAAGCAATTAAAACATTTTGTTATATGTGAACGACTGTGACGATGGGGATGAACGATCGAAATTTAATAACAATGAAAATCTGATGCTTTTAACTGATAAAAATCCTGACACAAAAAACAAAATCATTCGTTCTGGTTTAACTGCAAAAAAATACAAAAAGCAGATTGATTGGCGAAATACAAGATCAAAGAACTATATATAAGAAATTCTTCTCAAGAAGAGATTAGTTCCAAATTACGCATTAGTCAGCCTACTGTTTCTCGAGATATCCATTATTTCAAAAATATTATAAACAAACGCAAAGAAAATTTTGGGCAATATATAGTAGAAGAGAATCTTAAATTAATGCTAGTCGTAGATGAACAAATACCCAAAGTATGGACTCTGTTAGATGATCCAAAATTAAGCCCAAAAGAATTGATAAAAACTCAAGATACATTAATGAAATTGATGATTAAAAAGGAACTGCTACAGAATAGAGAAATTATAACAACTAGAATGAGTCAAATGTATTCAGAGATAGTGGAAAAGGAAAAAGAGTTAAAAGAAAAGGAAATAATTCTCGAAGCATATAGAGAAAATGCAAAACTTTCATGGGGTCGACTAAAGGCAGCAAAAAGTGATGAGGCAGTATTTTAGAAAATTATAAGTAAAATAAGTTTAGTTAATCAAAAGCTTCTAAAAATGATATCCAGCCTTTTAACAATTCCTTACCTTTTGGGGTAATGGAATAGATGCTTTTATTTTTAATTTCTTTACTTTCGACGTATCCTTCTCTTTTTAATCTGTGTTCTAAAGAGTCTTTTAAGGTCGCAGAGACTTTGAATACTTTACCTTGAGTTTTCCTTGCAATTAATTCCGAAATTTGTGTAGAACTCAAGGACTCCTCTTTTTCCTCTAAAGCCATGAGAATAATAAAACTGTTTGATAGTTGTGCACCTTCAATTAATTCAAAATTTATTGAAATGGAATTCCATATTTTTTGATTAGTTTCTTCACCCTGTTTACAGTATACATGATTCTCATCTTTTTTTTCTTCTCTACCAATCCTTACGTCTTTCAAATATTCTAATAGTAATTATACCTATAATATATTTTTGAAATCTGTTTTGTCACTGGTTGTCTATATTAATACCAAACTTTGACCATGATTCAACATAACTCTTTGACATCAGATCCAGTTAGTACATAGCATAGTGTTTGGCATCTACGGTTTTTGCTCTACCTGCCAAAATATTTGCCTCAAAAGGTTTCATTGTTCTACACATCACGTTATAATGTGCTTTTCTTAACCACATGAAATTTAGTGTTGCATCTTATGTCTTGATATATGAATGCGCAGATTTTATATGTGGACTATAAGAAAATGATGTAAGTGATTTGAAGCCCTCAAAAATAGAGGTGGGGGTAATTGTGAAATAGCATTTTTTATGTCCTCTATGCCATTGTATTAGTATTATTGAAGTTCCATTAGGTTTTTGTAATATGTGAAGATTATTGCAATAACAGCCGGAAAGATTGTTGCATACTGGTTTGTCATATACATATACCATCTCATCGACTCTTCATCCTGAAAACAAACCAAATTTCACGATCAATCCAATATCCCCATTCATTTCGTATAACAATTTTAATTTCGCTTCCAGATAGTTGTTATCTACAATGTATAATTTACCATGATCGTTATTACCAAAAGAGAGATTATGTCTTCGAATAATTCTTGCAACCAGGTCTTGACATTGATCATTATTATACTTGTAGAAATAATATTGACCAAACTTTCTAAACGCATCCATTATCTTCGATCTTATTCTTGGGGAAAGTGTTCTGATTTCTTCTACTCTTTCTGTAAAAAATTGATCTTTAAATCTTCTAAAATAACTAATCAAATCTCGACAGGTTTTCTGATGAAATTTTCTAACATCTAAATAGTAATTGAACAGGTCATTTGTATCTGCGCTTTGATAAAAATCGTGACTGTTCCTTCCTTCCATTAGTGATTTTAGCCCGTTTGATTGTGAGTTGGAAAGCAAGTTATCAATCTGTTTGTCTTCAGTAATGAATGGAATTTTCACTTTATGAATTCATGAACTAGTGCATTTAGACTATCAAAACCATATAGTTTTAGCCGCTGATTAAATATGGGAAGATCATCCGGATTGACACGTGCGGTTATACTTTTCCTGCTATCATTTGATATGGTTCTAAACTTTTCTTTCTTATCCTTTAATACCACCGTATCAAACTTCTTTTTTCCTACTATCTCATTTCCTTGTTTTGATATTTCATTTCTTGGCAATGTGGTATACACGAAATTGCAATAGATAAACATTTGGTTTTCCCTAATGTTATCCAGATAAATTATTAAAATAAAGTTGACCATAAAAAATTGTTGGTCAACTAGTAACTCCATTAGTTGACATTTGTAAAGCATCACTCTCAAAAATTTTTTAACTATGGTCAACAAAATGGTCAACTAATGTTACAATATTATTTGTAAAGTAATCAAAAAATGGTCCACTATTCTAAAATATGTTCTTAAAATTAACGGGAATTGTTCTCGATATTATATCAATGGACTGGGCGGGATTTGAACCCGCGATCTCTCGATTGCGAATCGAACGTTCGTACCAAGCTGAACCACCAGCCCTCCAATGCCTTTTACGGGTTATCAGTGGTAGTTTTGTTTCCGCACCTATTAC
>JANWKP010000107.1 GCA_025451315.1 Nitrososphaerales archaeon
ATATGAATCAGCATGGCTCAAGATATACATACTACACTTCACGTTACAGTCAAAGAGGAGAAAATCGAAGAATTTAATAGATTAGTCGAAGAGATTTGCAAAGCAGTCGAGGATAACGAACCAGGTGCTAAGAGATACCAGTTTTTCCTGAATGATGATGAAACACAGTACGTTCTGAACGAATCATATGTAAATATAGAAGCTGTACTTGCTCATCTTAAAGGTGCCGCAGTCCAAATAATACTTCCAAAGATATTGAATATTTGCAAGATAAACCGGTTTGAAGTATTTGGAGATGTCAACGATGAATTGTTGAAAACATTATCAAAAGTGGGTGGAGTGAATTACCATTTTCTAAATGGTTTTTCTCGTTGAAAGTATGCAAATTTTGAAATTATTTTCTGTAGGCATCCACTCTGGGTATTCGGTTAGACTGTCTTCTAAAATAGATGTAAAATAATTTTTTATATGTAGTACCTATTTCTAAAATTTTTGACGAATAACTAAATTTAGATGATAACAGTTGAAACTAATTGATAACACCTAAAAACAGTATTACCATTTAAGTAGTGCTTTTTTTAACTAATACGGTAGAGAATGTCCGATATTCTCATACTAAACAAATTTGAAAAAGAAAAAAGGGTAATCGAACTTCATAAACAGGGAAGAACAATAAGACAAATTGCACCAGAAGTTCATATGTCATTTAGGGACATTGCAAAGATAATCAAAAAATATGAGAGAAAAAAAGAATTAAAAGCTAAAAGAGAAGAAAATAAAATATCAAGTCAACCAAAAAAACATTCTATAAGTTCACAGGCATTTATCCTTTTCAAAGAAGGGAAACAAATTGACGAAGTTAAAGTTTTACTAGATATCCCATTTAAATTCGCTATAAAATATTGGGTACAATATTTAAAATCAATAAGAATGTATGAATGCTTTGAATTTTATCAGAACCATAGTTATGATATACCAACATTTCTGTCAATAAACACTTTTTTGAAGAGGAATGATATTTATGGAAAGGATATTGTAAATGTTTTAAGAACAGCTAATGATGTTATTAACTTGAACCAGACAATTTTAAATCTTAAGGGAGAAATAGAGAAATTGAAACAAACGAAAAATAATTATTCATTAAATCAAAATACTATGAAAATTCATTATCTACCACCACTGGGACCTTTACCCAGATATTATAATTGGTAATTATAAAGAAATTATTGTTTTTCTTAACTTGTTATAGTTTCAATAAACCTTAGTTGTTGTATAATTATTTTTCACAAATCATATTAGAATTAACTCTTTGATTTTAACTGATAAAATCTAATTGTGTTGATTGTTAAACATAGAATATCTCTTTAGTCATTTTTTCACCTCATATATTATTTATATAAAATATATTATTTTATTCGTTTTTTGGCTTTTCGAATCATATTATTCAAAATAATGCTGAAATATGTTTCTTAACTTATTTACAACGAACAAATAATAAATTGTCATAGCCTGAACATTATTGAAGGGTAGATATCGCGTGTGGACATATAAGAGTAAGTCCAGACTATGACAATTGACTTGGTTAAGTTGGTGCCTTTACCTCGTCAAATGGGAGGTTAATGACTAAATTACATATTACGTAGAATATATTTATTGATAACTTAAATTCTCATTCTAGGTTCTGAAATTAATATAATAATAATTATTTGTTATTAATTCAAATAAAAATAAAAAATAAAATTGCTGGTAATAAATATTATAAGATAATAAACTTAAGTGTGATAGCCTGAACATTATTTAAGACCATATGGTGTGTGGACACACAAGGTTAACTCCAGACTATGCCAACTGACAGTTACAGTTGTTGCCCTGTTCTGTCAAATGGAAGATTAATAACTCAATTATACATTACATAAATTATATATATTAATTCTTGAAATTCTCATTCTATATTTTGAATAATAAGTTTATAATTTTATTGATATATCTTGTTCATATTGAATAAGTCTGTTGATTATAACGAACGGAGAAATAACTATATTAATAGAACAGTTTGTGGTGTAATGCTCTGTCGTAACTCACCAATAATACAATGTCCTAGATGTTTACTTCATTATTGTTCTGAACATGTCAAATCACATCTTCATATAGGTACTCCAAAGGATATCGAAAAAAGAAGAGAAGATTTTGAGAAATTAAGATAATTAATTAAAGATTTAATTTATTAGGTTATTATATTCCGAGTTGATATTTAATCTGTTCCTTAATGTTGGTATCATTTGAAATATTCAATTGCTAATCATATAACCAATTAATTGTCATAGCCCTCCTCTTTTTCTATTGGTGTCAAATAATCTAGATGAAGGCTATGACGATTTGCCTATGACGAGACTTGAAAGAGTATATTGTAATGATAATAACGAGTAAATAATATTTATTCATTTTACAAATTCTCATTCTATATTTTGAAATTAATTTATATTTGAATTATTAAAATAAGTATTTGTTATTAGGATAAAAAAGTAAAAAGGGATTGAGGTTAAGGTCTAATGAGGGATTATAATAAAATCTAATTAGCCGCGTTAAAATCTTTTTATTTCCAATTGAACAGTAATCTATCCTTAAAAAAATATGCACGAATGAATAGTATTTTAGGCTTTAAATAATTATTATTATAATATCAATGAAATTTTGTCTAGAAATTTGGGGAACCAATTATGACAAGATTAAAGAAACATGTATATTTGCTGAAAGATCAGGATATGATGGATTTTTTTATGGTGAATCATTAACAGATATTGATTTGGACTGTTGGACTGTACTATCATCATTAATAAATATTACAAGTAAGATAAAAATAGGACCTGTAATAACATATCTTTTTCCAGAATATCGTAATATTACGTTACTTGCTAAACAGGCAATAACATTTCAAAATTTAACTAAAGGAAGGCTTGAATTCAGAACAGGAGCTGGTGCAACATTACAGTATTCTAAACAATGGTGGCATCCTTTTGGAATTGAATATCTTAAAGCCTTTGAAAGGGTACAACTATTACATGAAGGATTACAAGTTTTGAGTTTGTTGTGGAACTCAAAGATACCATCTGTTAAATTTGAAGGAAAATATTTTAAATTAAATGATGCAAACCTAAAAATCCCTTATACAGCAACGGAAAAAATTCCTATCACAGTTGCTGCCAAGAAAAAGAGGACTATGACGATTGCAGCTAGCTATGCGGATATATGGGAATCATCTTATATTTCTCCTATAGATTTTTTAAAATTAAATAATGAGTTTAATAGTATTATTGGTAAAGATACCAACCGAAAAATTGAGAAATCAATAGAGTTAGATGTTATAATAGCAGAGTCAGATACTGATCTCAAATATAAAGAAAAAATATTTGCAATGGAAAGAGGTCCAAATATTTTGCATCAAATAAAAAACCGCTGTCTGATAGGAAAACCTACTACTATCGTAGAACGAATTAAAGAATACTTGGAAGCTGGCGTAACTCAATTTTTGCTTGCTTTTCCCGATCCGTTTGATAAAAGTTCACTAAGTACATTTAATGATGTAATGAAAGCAATCAAGTGATAGAATAAATTGTTGGATTCAGTTCGTATAAAGTCAAGTACTAACTTTAATTTTTTGTTAATTCATTGAAATAACAAGATTATTTTTAACTTTTCTTTTCTTTATTTTGTATCCCTTAAAAATAATTTATTTTAGTTCTGAACTTGATTGCAAACTCTCCCAATAAAGCCCACCCTTCCAATCTATACCTCTTTTTGAATGAGCTCTTTGGATATCGAGATAACATTTTTCACAATAGAATAAATCCTTCACTTTGTAGACATTAAAAGTATTTTCAGGTTCTGGGTCAAAGAGAACACCACATATACAACAGAATGCTATAATAATCCAGTCATTACCCCACCACGCATTAAGCATGTAATACTCTATAATCGGAATTATTGCTTTCAGTCATGATTGTTTAGAGCTCCTCCTTGTTTTGTCGAAAATACCGATTAGACCGATTATGGCCAGAATCAGTATTTCATTTTTTATAGATTTTATATGTTTCCATCTTAGATAATCCCATGCTCCCACTCTAATTCCACTAGATATCATAACTAAAACTATTACTTTGATGCGTCTATCTGGAAAATCCAGTAATTTTTTTATTTCATCTAACGTTGGTGCCCTATCATTTGCAGAATCACTATATTGTGGTTTACCTTTAGCAATTTTTTTCCAATTTAAAATTAGGTCGTTCATTTCACAAAAGAGTTTGAGAGATTTGTAGTAGTTGTTGATAGTGGATTCTTTAATCTCTCCTTTTTCAACACGTTCTTTTTGATATTCAATATATTGCATTATTTGATGTTGTGTCCACAAAAAATCTTGTTTTGCTTGCTCATAAAAAGTAAGGCATTTTTCCTTTAAAGTTCCTTTCAATCCAAGATAGTCTAAAAAGTATTCAAATCTTCTAGGATACTGCCTTTTGGAGTCTGGTGCTTTAAGAGCATATAGGAAATTTTGTAACGGATCATTTGTATATTGCAAAAACGATTTGTTTGCTGCATTTTTGAATTCCGTCGTCAATATGTTATTATCGTATATATTTACTTATAAGTTATATAAATAGAGGCATATTTGCAACGGGCCCGTCGGGAGTAGTGCCCTCCATGTAGTGGGGTTCTATTACATCGTATTTAGCTTTTATTATTAGGGAACTTATTTTATAAAAATTTAATATCATTAGAGAGAATTATAACTTAAATTGATAGACTCAAATTAAGTTTCAAAAATAATTAAAAGGCAAGTACAGAATTAATTTTTTAAATAAAATGATACCAAAGAAATAGATGGATTAAAAAAAAGATTTTCTTTGGTCTTAATTACAATCTGGATTTATGGAGAACAATCTGGGTCGTCCGAATCTACCAAATCATCACCATCATCATCCATTCCATTACCACATATTTCTATTGGTAGTGGTGGTGGTAAGTCTCTATGAACGATTATTCCCTTTTCTAATAGGCATTCAATTAAGTCATCAATTGCAGCTTGGGATGGGCCTCCTTCAGCAACGGCATCAAGGAAAAAAGAAAATGAGACGCGTAAAAGCGTGTCAGACATTGGAACACCAAAATTTTCAACTGAATTTTTAATTTGAGCACATAATTTTTCTATGGTGTCTGTTTCTGGACTAATTATGAAAACCTCGGCTATAATGTCACCTTCGCCATCGACTGTAGAAACCCTAGAGATGCTACTATCCTCTTCATCAAGGTTAGCAATAGTATCTAATATTGCGGTTTGAAGTGTACTGTTTGCAGCAAAACATTCTTCACAAGCTAGGTCTGGTTCTGTTTCATTTCCTCCATCGACTATTGTAATGTTGTCATTGTCATTTATAAAACATAGATTGA
>JANWKP010000108.1 GCA_025451315.1 Nitrososphaerales archaeon
ATACCTAATGTACCATCTGTATACTTTCCAATAACAGGATCGCTCGTAAGAAATCCACCAAGTGGTTCCCAATGCCCCCAAACAAAAGTATTTGTGGATTGTCGTATGTGATACAACGAATTGTCCGTTCCTTTAACAAATACTTCTAGAGTACTATCCATATTCTTTCCCACTACCGGATTGCCGCTTAAGGTTCCAGTTGCATCGATTGGGAACCAGTTGCTCCAGTCATCATTGACATTAACTTCACCTTGTACTGTACAGTATAATTTATTGTCCGTGCCTCTAACAAATACTGCCATTCTTACGTCTTGGGTCAAAGCAAATGTAGGTTTACCAATTAACCTTCCATTTCCGGGAGGAGGAATACCTACTTTCCACTGAGAGCCACCGGCAAAAGTTTGCAATAGACAGAGCAATCCGCCATCCGCATCTCTTGCAAACAATGTTAGTTTGTTATTCTGATTACGCCCTATTACTGGTTCGCTAGTAACAGTTTTTGTCCCACTGATAGGGGTCCAGTTAGTCCACTGATTAGATCCTGGTGATGATTCTCTAATTGTATATAGTTTGTTATCCGATCCTACAGCAAACACCTGTACTATAGCTCCATGAAGAACAGTTACAGTTTTATCACTTGCAAGTGTCAGTCCAGGTATAGGTGCCCAACCTGTCCATTGATCAATACTACCAACAGCCAATTGCCGTCTGTGATATAACAAGCCATCAGTTCCTCTAACAAATACATCTAATGGACCACCTATGGGAGAGCCTTCAATAGTGCTGGTTACGGTTGGTTCAGATGTTAAAGTTCCGCCTAAATATGTCCAAGTGGGCATAGGTCCATTGGCAATAATCTTTCGCCAAACATCAATATAACCTTGAGCTGAATTCAGAAGAGGCGAGAGATCTGAGTCAGTCAACCCTAAAGCTTTGAAATCAGCAATCAAATCAGGAAGCATACCCACATGTGCAAGCCCATCATAGTTGAAATCAAAAGTCTTTTGTCCTATCACACTTTTATCTAGTGTAGTGCCACTCGCATCAGCTTTAAACGGATACGATACACCCTTCATTATCTTGGTTGGACCCGCACCCATACAGGCTTCAGGCCCAACTCGAGGCCCTGGAAGCCCGGCGAATCCATTAAGATCAGTTCCAAGCCCGACAGGGCCTCCTTTCATTTTGAACACGGCATAAAGATAGGCTTGCACCAGGGTTTCAGAGCTATTGCCGCAAGTATGCTTTACCACCGTTCCTCCATTTCTACCATCAAACGTATTGATTTGATCGAAATTTCCTTGATGAGGTATAATTGAAACCATTCCTCCAAGCGTCCGAATTCTTTCTACCTCACTAGGAAGAAGATTTCCTTCATGACGTTTATCTCTATTACCTATATCTACAAACCCTGTATGCCCTGAAACAACAGGACACTTCTTTGATTCAGCAATGTCAAGAATATCTGAACGAGATTTGAAAGAAGTATGGTCGACGTCTACTATCATACCTTTAGCCATTAATGAATTGATCAGGTATTTCCCGAGATTCGTAAGACCTTGAATATTCCTTCTACCACCTTTATATGCATAATTGTAAGGCGGTCCACTTGCATCTTGAGTAATAATTTTATAGGGCATTTTTATAGTAGTTGCTGGAATAGTCGACCAGTCCCCCGCTATGTTCGGATCAAACTGCACATACTTTTTATCATAAGAGGCACCTCCAAAGGCGTTATCTGCAAAGTGAATTGGAAATACATGTCGAACACCCATCTGATAATATTTGTCAAGTTGGGATTTAACTTGGTTCTCCGTTAGGCCATTATTTGGATAACTTCCAAACAAGTAATCTACCTCTATCCCCAGAACAACTGCTAGATTGCCAGAATTAATCACAGACTGGGCCTCATCGGGCGTTTTAACAATACGGTACCAGCCTTTACTAGGTCCTCCATTCTTATTGTCTATATAGTTCTGCATTTGGAAGGCGGCCTGTATCTGGTAATTAACCGCCTCCATGTCATTGCAGGTCCGCCCAGGTACTCTCGTTATTAAGCTACACATAAATTCGCTGTTGACTGCTACCATTACCATCAATCGCAATCCTCCCTGCCAGGCTCTCCTCAGCCAATCTTCATACACCGACTGATGAGTGAAACTATTCCAGCGTGGCCATCCATCAAATTGTGGGTTTCCGACTACTAAGTGACCAGCGCGAAAGCTTACGTAGACTGATGACATGATCTTATCGATCATATCTCCTACACCGCCTGCCCCATGAGCCGGAGTAAACCAAGGTAATGCAGAAGAGATCTAACCAAAGGCCGCCCCCCAGAGCGCACCGGCTCCGCCAAACCCAAGATTAGCAAATTGATGATTATGTGTATCAGCAAATCCCTTGGTAGATATTTTAAGACCGCTATAAACCTGCATTCTGTTATCCTGAAAAATGGGTGTAGGATCACCTTCTATAGTCACACCACCTGTTTCATTGGAATGATCTACACAATACCATTTGTCAGTACGATAAAACTCTAGTAAGTGGCCATTTGAACCTCTGGCATAAACCTGCATTCTGTTATCCTGAAAAATGGGTGTAGGTTGACCGCTCTGAATTGTAGCACCATTAACAGCATCAATAGTATGATCTGCAACATGCCATTTGTCAGTATGATAGAATTCTAACAAATCCAGATGAGATGTCACGCCTGGCCTCCCATTTCTTCTGAAAGTATCGTAAATAGAGGACGAGTTTTATTCAGATATTTCATAATCTCAAAAACTAATAGTACCTATTTAAGATTTTTGTTATCATTTGCAATTATTCATGTTATTACCAAAGATCAACAAGACTTAACTAATGCAATAGTTAAACATGCCTTCGATCAAATTACTCCACTAATAATTTTTAATATTGAAAAATTTAAAAATAACCTGGTTAGAGATTTCGATAATTTCCTATTCAATACTTTATCCTACATGTATATAAATATTAAAGGAACTAAGTTATATGTTAATATAACAATAGTAGTTATTGCCAATAAATAACAATACTTATAAATTACTCTAAAGGTAACAATACATGGAATTAAATGTAAATCAGAAACTAAATTGCAAAGGTCACATTCTTGTTAAAAAATCATTTATGTTGAGAGAAAGTGATTCTTGATGACAACCACGGATAGTTTGGACAAAGATGGCGTACTACAAATCCTTTCTTCAGCTACACCTTCTAAATCCTTCTACATGTCTGATGTAAATAAAATTACTAGTGGTAAATATATTAAGACCGATGATAATGATGCTGAAAAAAAGACCGAGGGCCCATTAACTTTTTGGCGAGTAAAGGGGAAGGACGTTAATTATCATGATGATTCTGTCGGCAAAACGGTAAGATTAAACCTCAATGCAGGCGGTGGATTGGATTGAAATCAAGAACATAAATGGTCAGACGATAATGGACCAGAATTTATTTGGACGCCCGAAGATTCAAAAAATGCTGAATTTACATATTATGTGAGATGTATTGACAAAATACACGGCCACGGCACTGCGTCTAACCATGTTACCTGCTCTACCAAATTTAGAGGAGGCAAGCATACAGGAAATAGTGATCCACACGCATCCTGTTGTGAACTAACTTTGAAAGTAGGTGAAGGTAATGAATCACTTGAATATCATTTTGAATATAATCACCCTGATTATCTACCGGAGGAAGATGCGTCAACTCAAAAACTTGATGGAGACAATAATACTGAAATAGGTAAATGGTTTGGAAGAAAAACTGTAGTATGGACAAATGCCGATGGAAAGTCTGTTACCGCCCGTGATTATATCGATTTAGATCCATTCGATGCAAGTGGAAAACCAAAATATAATTGGAAACCACTACAAGAGAAGGTATTTACGACTCTGGATGAATACGATAAGCCTATACTTTGGGGAGGGATGTTTACCTCTCGTGTAGATGGCTTTAAAACCGTGGATTATGCCATCGCTTCACTTAGAGAAATTATACCACCAGTATCCTAAATCCATCTAATTTTTTCTATATGAATAATAAGAAATATTGGATGTAGTAGGATAGTTAATTATGTTATATATTGTATTTATCGTTAATATTATGTATAGACAGTCTTTCTTGTTTATGTTTCTGAGCATTGCATCTCTTTTTTTGTTCATTGTGGTTACACCTGATATTTTGTTTTTTGACCACAATATCTTCTTAATACCCCACTCCAATCATGATGCTTTTGCTTCTTCAGTTAATGGTCCTTTTATAACAAAATATTCAAATGATATATCGGAAAAAAATATTTTTAAAGTAACCGTGGAAATGACTGGATTAAATAAATCTGTAGGGTTAATTAATACGTGCATATATGCTGATTCTTCATTGAATGCAAAAATAAATGTAAAATCCCTAAAGCCAAATATATGTAGCATTTCAAATATGACTCAAGAATACCTTCACTATTTTCCTAATGATAATTGTCCCTCATGTATTGTTCCTATAGGCACGGTAGTATTTCCGCAATCTGAAGTTCCCGAAGGTACTAAAGTAACTGTATGTGTTATGCCAATGACTAAAAAAACGTCTTCATGCAACTATGCCATTAACCGTCAGGGATCTTACAATGAAAATGTCCTGATAACATTACCATGATTGAATATGATTAAAAAATTATTTCAATACGGTTCTTGAGGCTCTGTTAACTTAAGGGTAAATCCTATAGCTAAATATGTCCTATCCCTTTTGTTATGCATATTAAAAGAAATAGAACACCTTTAAAGTACATTGGCCATGGTTTGTACTTATACCTTCTAGGTTTATCTTATAGAAACACATCGAAAGCACTAGCTCAAACTGTCAAGAGAAGTCATGTTGCAGTCTGAAAATGGATTCAAAGATATAAACCCAAGAAAATTGCTAGAAAGATGAAAAGAATATCTGGATTTATAATCGATGAAACTCTTGTTAAGTTTGGTTCGGCCTACATGTGGATTTGGGGATCTATCGAGCCTAAGAGCAGAGAGATTCTCGCACTTCTTTAGCTAATAAATCCAATGAGAGAAATATGCTAATAACTGAAATATTATACTCAGGTTTGATCAAGATTCATGGAAAGTACATTATATCAACAGATGGTGATGGAACCTGTTACCCAATGGCATATAGATTCCTAAAACTAAAACACCACACACATTCTTTATTTGGCAGAGTAAAATTTGATTGAGAGAAAGCTTCAGGACGTAATGGATAGAACAGAGTTTTGATGATTATGTTCCATATCAAAAGGTAGACTGTAACCTAAAATCTGTATGGAATTGGTTGAATCTGTTTGCATGTCATCATAACATGGATAAGATTTAAGCTCAAGTTAACCGTGTCCTCTGTCCTATTCAGGAATGAGGGCCTTACAAATACTTATTTTTGTTTTTGAGCTCCACTGCTTTCGAACTTTTTTATTTGAATCAATTAGAAACACATCTATTAGAAAAAATAACGGTAAAAAGCTATTGACTAAAGTTATATGCAAAGGCAGTTTTGGTCTTTGAAGATTCTAAATCCACAATTCTTCTGTCCTGCAATGCATAATAAAACGCATATGTGCTTTTTGCAAGGTTGAGAGGAAATTCTTCTAATAGTAATTTGTCTTGGCTTTTACTTTTCTGCGCGTCATAATCGAATGTGAACTCTACTATCAGTGGTTCCTTTTCTTTTTCGGAGCCATACCAGAGATTAATCGCAGTCTTTATCGACTCATCCCCATTATCACTATCACTAAAAGTAATCTTTCCGATTTCGCAGGAAATTTCATGTACTTCAAAATCGTTTACCTTTTTTAATTGGTCGGTTTGTAAGAAATCTGGACCTTCCAAATTCGGAAATAGAGATTGAAGTTCAGAAAGATTCGTAATTTTTGGTTCTTCGTTAACTTCGTATTTAATGGAATTAGAAAATTTACTCACATAAGGTGCGATTATATCTTCCTCAAATTTTTCCTTGTACTCAGGAACAGTACATTTCAAATCGTATGAAGAGGAAATATAACGATCCTCGTGTCTACACTTCAAGGTAACCTGATATTTTGATTTTTCAACAATGTTGCGTATTCTTAAAAAGAAATTCTGTGATTTAAGTTTTGATGTTTGTGTATCCATGTACCATGTAATTCGTTCCTCCTTATCCAATTTTTTTTTGAATGAACCCCCAAGTAATTCCATTTCCTCGGCTATAATATTTTGAAATTTTTCAATGCCTTTATCTAGGTCTTCAAATCTTTTTGGATCCAATATTAACTTTAGCTCCCTTGAATTTAATAGCTTGTTCATGAGAAATTATTTATAAGTCATACATAAAAGTCTTTGCTGTATTATGGCTTTAATAACCAATTGCATAAATAATCCAAAGGATGTAATTCAAGTTATCCTTCCTTGACTTCAATTCCGACATGCTATTATAGCATCAAAATAAAAATCCCATTTTACGAAACTAAAAAATGAAATAGACGAGGTCATCCCGACCTTGTTAGCAATAAAGCAATTTAAAAAAAAGTATTTTTGAAATGCTTTGTCGCCTACTTCAAAATATTTAGCTTAGATATGGGTCTACATTCTCAATGGTTGAATGGCCCTCCTACAATAGATCATTAGTTAGACGAGGCGAGAATGTAAATTTAGGTCAGAAATCAGCTAATAGACGCATTAATTTGTCTATTATTAAAAAATAATACCTTATGTATTATCGTTAACATGATTGTTCTTTTGATAGTTTGTCAGCAACTCTAAGAGGTTCTGGAATGTATTGATTTGTTTTTGTGATTGATTTAACTAGTTCTATCGATGTCGATAAACTTACCATATGTCCAACACTGACATATACCATTTTCTTTGAGTTTTCATTGGACTTTAATGCATATCCAAGGATTCCTCCTTTATGACTTACAAAACTATCTGATTGAATACTACCGCATAACAGACTTTTTGCGACTCCAATAGTAGGTATGTTTATAGATATGCCAATATAACACGCTAATCCACATCTTCTAGGATGAAGAACTCCATGACCATCCACTAGCAAAAGTTGAAGTGGTCTTGTTAATAATCTCAAAGTTTGAAGAATAGGAGCAGATTCCCTTAGAATAAATAAGCCAGGGATATATGGACTTTTTATCTCACTTTTGCTGCTGACTGTCTCTATAATTTCATAATTTTCTCTATTGACTATTACTGCTGAGCAGTATGCCGTTTTATTTCTATAGGACACATCTACTCCGCAAACAAATTCAACGTTATTATCAAAATTATCTCTTGCTATGACTTTTTTTGCAAATCCCTTTTGTAATTTTATTACTTCAGCGTAGGGACTTTTGTTACTATTGTTCAATTCTGATGTATTTGCATCATAGTTGGTAACTCTGAGGTAACAATTTCTTCAGAAGAATTCAGATGTTTGCTCGTACTATTCTCCTCTTTCCGCCCTACGATTTTGCTCTGTAAAAAATCTTAATAATTCATTCTCCAACTGGTTTCTTCCATCAATTTTTGAAATATACTCATAAAACAAATTGCAATTTTGTTCTATTGATGAAGTTTGAATCTTTATAAAATCGAGAAACATTTGTAGCCTTCTGCGATATTGACGCTTTGATTCTTTGGCACGTAAAGCATAAATGAATTTTTACTATCTTGTCAACCATAATGCATCAAGATAGTATTTGTAGTTCTCTACTTAGTTTTACAAGCAAAGCTGAAATTGGATTTTTGTTCGATGACCATATCATTTTTTATCTCCCTTGGATTCATCAAGGTCATTCTTACTAGGCTTGTATAATGTTATTAGTTGAGGTATTTTTTTTATATGTTTTCTAATGCGAGTCCATGCTTGTTTGACTTCATATTTACGTAGCAAACTTGCAGACTCTTTAAAGTACTAAATCTGCGAAATTCCATCGCAAAGTGTTTCTGTAAGTAGTCTACTACTTCTTTTCGAGCTGTCCCTACTATCATAGTTTCAGTAGCATTTATCCCAAACTCATCAAGAAATACTTCGGTTGGAATCTTTCTTATTCCTAAATGCATGTCTACAGGAATTGGATTAGATTCGTATCCGTCTATGGGATCTGGCTGGAACAAGAATCTGGGCATAGGTGTATGATTTTCATTGTGTTGAACTAAAACATTTAGTTACTAGCTATAAGGAACGCCTGGTTAATAAACAAAAAGGGAATCATGGATTGTCGAAAAATTTAGCAAATAATAGCAGCTGTATCTTTTCTGTCACATTTCCAAATGTTGCTGTGAATACAATAAAATAAACTCATAAATTTGTGTATCGAAATTAGGGATTAGGGGTTATCAAAACATACCGCAGTAGCTCGAAGAACTTTTATTGGGAGATGTCCGCCTTCAATACTTGTTACATTCCATCCATCCAAACTAGATGTAGGTTCACTAAATATCCCAAAACTATCACGTGACCATTCAGTTGTAAGTCCTCCTTTCAGGTAGAAATGAAATCCCCCACCCATTACCGTATCCCCGTCATGACAGGATGCTATTGAAGTTATGGCTTGTAACCCGAGATCGGTAATTTCAGCTTTTTCTCCAAGAATTCTATTCTTAGACAAACCTCTTTCTCTAATTTTTTCTTCAAGCTCATTTCGTCTTTTCAACATTTCCAACTTTTCTATTTCTTTTTTGGTGGATTTATTTTCTATCCGATCAGGCTCTTTGTCAACAGGTATCTCAGTTGTATTAATATGATCGGATTGTGGTAGTACATTCTGATGGGGCAATTCCTTCTCAATCTTGGTGATGTTATCTCCTGTATCTCCTGTATCTCCATAGATGAATTTTTCATAGCGAGACAAACTTTGAACATTTTTGATTTTATCATAAGTGATGTCTTTTTCATTGCGATTACTATGTTCCTCCACTTCGTCTAATAATGTACTTGGGCCTTAAAAAAGTAAGAGATATCAAACGTTCCCGGTGGGCTTCAGGACGATATCGGTCCTTTATGATGGATTCTATTGAAAATTAACCAACCGGGGTCTTTAGTCATTAAGAAGGTTTCAATTGAAGAAATCTAT
>JANWKP010000109.1 GCA_025451315.1 Nitrososphaerales archaeon
AGAATAGATGTTGATCTTTTCTGCTGTGCTAGTTTGTTGGATTGGATGATAGTTACACCTAAACATCATACACCAATAAACTAGCTTTATTCGTTATGAAAATGGAATAATTATGACCCAGCCTCAAATAATTTCCATTTTTCTTCTTCCAAAACCGCTGCAATTCTAAATGACGGTATTGTTCGACCCATAGGAATATTTACAAATATTAGGAGTAGAATATAATGAGTAGAACACCAAAGTGAGAGTGAGAGAGGATATTCTGCTACTTGCCATAACTATTAAATCGATATCTGATTCATCTGAAAACTTTATTATTTCATCCGGTGGTTTACCTGCCAATACGTTATAGGATAAATGTACCTCAAGATTATTGAATTTCTTAACTTTATTTTCTAACATTTTTTTATTCCTCTTTCCATCATATTGCTAAGATCCTCTTTCGATTGTATTAATCCTCCCTCTTCTTCTTTTCTAATAAATGATAAGAGTGTACTTGAAGAGATTACATCTTCCTCAATTATATTAATAATAATTAACTCAGCATTAGAGATTTTAGATGAATAAATTGCATCTCTTAAAGCAATATCTGACATTTCAGATCCATCATGGGGAATTAATATTTTTTATAGGATGGAAAATTAGGATTAACAAAGGAAGAATCAGAAAGTTTTTTCTCAAAAGTATTCATATTCATCATATTAAGATAAATCTCGATTTAAGAGATTCAAATTCATAATGCTGCACTTCAAGATAAAAATATTTATACATTATTTTTTAATATTATAGAACACTATCCTTCGTTCGTATTCAGGCTTATTTCTTGTAATATCAAATCTTTATTTATAACAGTTATTATCTACTTATATTGGTATCTGGAAAATACTTTAATAAAGGAGTAAAGGCGTTAGATGAGCCTAACTTAGGACACGTAGTTAGGGAAACACCAGACAAAATTGTAGTATTTGGTGGAAAAAATAAGAGATATGATATACCTATTTCAGAAATTCAACAGGTTGGCGCCAATGTTCTTATTGGACATAACTTGTCAGAGATTGAAAGTAAGTATAGTGTTAATCGTAATGATCCACTTCCAACCAGTCGGAAAGATCCTTGGAAATCTGATAATCAAATTGATTTGGGAACCTATGAAGGAAAGTATCCAAACTCATTATTTAATAAAGGAGTAAGAACAGAAAATGAAGATCACGTTGGACATGTTATGAAAGAAACGGATGATAAAATAGTAGTCTTTGGATATGGAGATGAGAGATTTGATATACCTAAATCTGAGATAATTGCCGTAGGAAGGAATGTTATTGTGAAAAAGAACTTCCCGGAATTATTTACTTATAAGGTGGATATGAATGCACCATTGCCAACTGGAGAACCCATAGAAAAAATAGATGAGGAAGCATATCCGGAGAACTACCATGGTCCTAGAGATGATAAAGAGGATAAACAGGATTTAATGTATCCAAAATAAATCTATTTTTATTTAGAATGTTTTTTCTATTATAATTCTATAACCAATAAATAATAATCTGGTAGATAGTGATTATCATCTGATTAATTATTTTTTATATTCTTGTGAATTGTTATATTAACGGAATTTTTTCCTAAGAGATTACATTTTGAAAAAGATCACGTTATTCGTTTGTATTGCTGCTGCTGTAACAGTTTATAACATTATCAATAAATCCATCAAAAAAGTATAGATTGTATACTGACTTGTACATATTTGTTAACTAACTAACTTTAAGCAAAATTTTTCAGTAACATATACTATGTAATTTAGTATGTCATTTGGTATGTTAGGTCTGACTAAAGATTCAAGCCAAGAAAAGGCTTCAAAATAAATATTAAATATGAATTAGGAAATGATTTGCCTCAATCACAAAGTATAAAAGAAAAAAACATGAGTAATTGGCTAAAAACGATATTTTATATACAATTTTTCATCAAAGAATTTTATACTATATTATCAATATTATTTAAAATGGCAGCAACAAGTTATGATGGAACGTGTAAAAATTGTGGTGCAAATCTATCTGTTTGGATAGAAGTGAGGAAAAATATTGAGGGAGTACCAGTCCCTGAAGTTTGGTGTATAGATTGTGTTCGTAGCGGCGGTGGTGGTAACAACAACAACAATCTAGACATTAAATAGAATCTAAATTTTATTTCTTATTCTTTATTTTTACTTTTTTTAGAGGAAATAATAAAAAACAATAGTACCAAATCCATGTAATATGGTATTAGAGTCGTTCTTAACTTGGGGATGTATAGAAGTATCTAATTGTAATAATGGTTCCGACTTGTCCAATATTACTGCTACGTATGTTGGGATTATTGCTGGGTTTGTATTAGGAGGTTTAATTAGTTGGTAGATATACAACAGACAAGAAAAAACCGCTGTTAAACAAAGGAAATACTAGATCACATCACAGACCTAGAAGAAAAACATGAAGTTATTTTAGAAAAAGTACAAATATTTGAGCAAAATCATGACGAAATAATAAAAAATATTTTGACATTAGATACGAAAATAAATTCATTGTTAGAAAATAAACAATAATTTTGAAGTGTAGAGAATTAAATTTTAATTAAATAAATTGCTTTTATAGTTTAATGTAGTAATAAACTAATACATAATGCATCTAACTGAAAAGTTCAATATCCATAACTACTTTAATAACAACAGGAAAAATATCATTCCATTTGCTCTTTCAGTAATTTCCGTTATTTTTGTTGGCTATATATTGATAAGTGCAATAAGTCATTATTTATTTAAATATATTTTCTAGATTCAGTTTGGTTAAAATAAACTTTTTTTATTACAATAGTCAATTGTATAATACTAATAATATGACTGAAAATAATGGTAATAGTAATGATCATACTACTACTAAAAAATTTCTTTATACCGTTACTAAAAATATATTGAATTCTGACAAGTCTATAAGGTGGGTAGCAATAACTGATCAAGACGGTAATATTATCAATGAACAAAATAGTGATGGATTAAAACTATTGCTAACTAAAGAAGAGAACCAGGAATCTGCAATAAACACAATAATTAGACAAAAAACAAGTACTAAATTTGAACCAAAAATAGGAAAATTAAGTTATGCAATTGGAAGATATGAAAAATTGAGTAGATCTATAATTCCAATCAATAATGAAAAAAATTATTATCTGATTTTAACCATGGAAGTTGAGGAAAATAATTTTGATAAAATAATAATGAAAAAAATTATTCCTTTGATTCAACAAGAAAAAGAGAAATTCTAAATATGAAAATTAAATTTTATTTACCAAATTAATATGATGGATAATTTAAAAAAAGTAAATATGATATAGAAAAATAGTGTATACTCTCTCCCTTCCCTCTCACTTGAGTGTTCTACTCATTATATTCTACTTCTAACATTTGCAAATATTCCTATGGGTAGAACAATACCATCGTTTAGGATTGCTGCTGTTTTAGAGTATGAGGAATGGAAAAGATTTAGAAAATATTTGAGAAATAAAAACAATACATCCTATCATGATGTCCACAGTATTACATCATTACAAGATGTTAAAAGTAAGTGGACTTAATAATTCTTCTGATGATCATAATAATTACATTTATGACTATAATAGTAACCATTCAAATATTTAAAACAGGAATTAGATAAATGGTATTACTTCTCTTTTGTATTGAGAAAAAAGGATCGAATGTCATTTAAAGAAATGCTACAATCATTATACAAATATTCATCTTCAATCAATGCAAAAGGAAAAGAAAATTCTCCAGAGTCGTTATTTATGACCCTTATATTTGAAAAAAAAAAAAAAAATATATTTAATTTAAATGATAATTATCAGCCCTAATAACTTTTCAAATATTAGTATTATTATTACCACAATGGTTATTTCAAGTAGTAGAAATTTATTAATGAAATATCTAATACAATCTTAGTATGTTTATATCTGAAACACATAAAAGAAGATATGGCTTTATATAATATAGGTTGACCTTAGTTGTCGGCCGAGTAGGGAGATATTTGTTGATCTTGGTGTCGGCGGTTTCTCCAACATTAGATTATCGAATAGATAATAATTTACTAAAAGAGAATTATTTATAATATAAACTCCTATAATTAATTGAACATGTCGATGAGTTATACTGGAAAATGTGAGAATTGCGGTATAGAACATCCATCAATTTCTATTATAGTAAGAAAAGATAGAGGTGATGGAATAGGACCTAACGAATATTGGTGTTTAAAGTGTTTAGGCATTGAATTAGGCAAACATCAACAAGTAACATAAATAATTAATAAAAATAAATAATTTTTTTATGATTTAAATTATTAATAATTTAGATTGAGAATTAAATTTATAAAATAAAATAATTGTTAAAGATCTAATTTAGGAATTTCTGTATTTTTATTCTCCTCGTAATAGGTTCTACCCGTATCAGTTATCGTAAAGGTATCATCTTCAAAGGCTCCTACAAATTTGATCAATGGATTCTCTTTCATATCCATTTCTCTTGCTTGGCTTCTAATTAATTCTAAATTTCCCAATGCTGGATACATTTCTTGTATTTCATTTATTGTAATGGTTTTTAAAAACTGTTTATCTGGACTATTAAGTCTAATTGGCAGCTTATCACGATTATATGCTTCTTCCAAAATTCTATATTTTATCCATTGTTTATAATATTCATCTTCTGAAGAACTTGACTTTGGTAAAATTACATTACTATCAGACATGTATATTACAAAGAAATGAAGATTATATAAAAATATACAAATATGGCTGAGCTAAATGATAATACTACGAAATTCTTTTATGCTTTTTACCCAAAATATATTGAATATTGACAGGTCTATAAGATAGGTAGGAATAACTGATAAAAATGGTATTATAATAAATGAAAGAGATAGACCACGATTGAAACCCCTTCTTTAGAGGAAAATTACGAATTTGCAATTAATACATCAAAGAGACATAAAACTAGATTAAAATTCGAACCAAAAATGGGTGAATTAACTTATACATTTCGAAGGGATACTAGAAAGAGTAGATGTTTGATTCCAATTAATAAAAATTATTATTTGATTTTGACTCTGGATTTTGATTAATATGATTTTGAGGCTCTGTTAAGTTAAGATAACTTTACCTCTTTCATTCAATTCGTTAATAAAATAATTCTTCTTAGATATCATATCATTATACATAGATACAAAGAATTGTATCCA
>JANWKP010000110.1 GCA_025451315.1 Nitrososphaerales archaeon
AAAAGATAATCCAAGAGCAGTCAAATACATGCTAGGAACATAATGACTGAAAACATCCTACTATTGTTAGCATCATAAAATTTTTTTATTGAATTATGACCCAGTCTCAATTATTTAAAATATTGATTAATAACTACCCTATAAAAATGATTGAAAATCTGAAAAAGTAAAAGAAATAATCCTTCTAAATAAAAAAGCATTCCTATTAGGTTTGTCAGTTAAAGAAATAGGTCTTTTAATCACTTTATTATACCAATTTATTATTTTCTGAATTCTAAATTCATATTTGATATTCTTCCAATATTTAAATAAAATAATATCTCTTTTTTACTTTTGCAATAAATAATTATTACTTCATAGGTTAATTTGGTTACTGTAAAATAAATATACAGATATTTTTTTTATATTAATACTATATAGCAGTCAATAATAATTTTGAATACTATAGTGAACAGCATCATCTCTAGCAAAAAATTAATACTAAATTTATATCCTAGTTATAATTGATAAATTTTATTTATGTCTAACGAATTTAAAAAGTCTATTGGAAAGCAATACGGTGTAGATGGTAGTAAAAAGCATATGTAAGTTAAGATAGAATGGAAATTTTAGATTTTGGAGATTGTCATAAGTAAATTAAAAATATTTCACCTTATAGTAGTAATATAAAAATAGTTTTATACTAGATAGATTAATATAAATAATGACAAAACAAACGAGTGTTAACAAAAAAAAGTCTAGTGGTAAGTCAAATATTCATAGTATACATACTTCATTAGCAGAAAACAGAGTTAAATATGACAAACAGATAGACATTCCAAATCCAAAACTTCAACCTGATAAAACCTTTGAATATACACTTTTTGATACCCTTTCAAAAGGCACCGCTCCACCTTCAACAATGAACAATGTTTATTATCCAGAATTGGAAAAATTAGCAAGAAAATTAAATAAAGCATTTGAAAAAAAGGGAGCAAAATATCTCTTAAGAAAACAAAAGGAACTGAATGATGATACAATTCAAATCTCAATAGCATTGTTGAATGGAAGTGTACATCTTACATACACAAAACCTCTGGAAACAGAAGAGAAGGAGAAAAAGTAAATCTAGGTTATGAATTCAACTAAAATTAATATTTTTTAACTGATTATTTTAAATTAATTAATTATTATTAAATTATTGGTAGAAGTGAAATAACTTGTTTATCAGTATCATATATTAAATGTATCAACAGCAATCTACAATAGATTAAATAATTCTTGTGCTAGCTAATATAAACCCATAGAAAGTGCAAGTGCAAACACACTTTCTATGAAAGGTTTATTGACTACAGAGATTGGTTAATTCTCATTATAATTTCTTCATTTATTTGTTTTTCCAATAAAAATTATATGTATCTATATTGAACACAATTTAAATTTATACTGAACCCTATTTATTATTAGTAAAGTTCAAATCCATAAAGATTTTTAAAAAGATATCATTTTTTATGTCAAGGTAATTCTAATGGTGTGAAACAATGATTTTAAAATGCAGTAAAACCTCATCATCCAAAAAGGAATATTTCAGACAGTTGAATACCCAACAATAGTTCCATCACTAAACCTTTGAAGCTCACAGCCCTACTTGAGAAAATGATAATATTAGAAGGTGATATAAAATACTTTATAGAATCTTATTTCAAAATATACACTATGGTAATTATATAGAGCACGATTATAAAGAACAAAATTTAGTCTCATTTTATGATGATTTCGGTTATAGCTAAAAAAAATTATATTAAAAAAGCAGTAAAATGGATGTTCAGTAGTTTCGTTATATTTTTTATTAGCATGTTAATTTTCATTGTAGTATATGACGCATTAACAGGCGCAACTTCTGAAACAACAGCAGAGTATTGTGCTAAATATGGGTTTTTAGCATCACCTAGTTGTTGGTAAAATATTTTTATTAAATAATAGAATAAGAGTTATTTCTTATTATCACATAAACTATCAACTTTATTTTTAATTTCACTCACATTATTCAAGCTTTCTACCACTGACAATGAAAGTAATATGTTAATTTATTTAATTTCTATAATAGTTCTACAACTCCCTTTTTATACACGTAGTTATTTAATTTAATAATCATGTTATTATTTATTCAGTTGTTAAATTGTATTCTCATCTTGTCAAATATTCTTTAGCTTTTTGTTTACATTCTTAATATAGTTATAAATTCCAATTGTTTCTAATAATAATATTATTAATGCTATAGATTTAGTGCGAACTATTATCAACTATGTGATAACTAAAAGAATTCTTTATTAACTGCAATAGCTTTAATAATGTTAATGGAATCCTCTAACAATAACGATAATTATTATATCTTATTGGTAGACGATGAAAAAGATATTCTTGAGTTATTTACTGAATATTTATCATCCAATGGATTCAATGCAATATCATTTCAAAATCCTCTTGATGCATTAGAATATTTTTATCAAAATCAAAGTAACTGTTCCCTAGTTATTACAGATTATAAAATGCCTCAAATGACAGGCTTGGATTTGATACATAAAATAAGAAAACAAGATATTGATTGCAAAATAAGAACCATAGTTATCAGTGCTTTTATAAAAGATAACCTCCCTTATGATAAATCATATATTAAAACGGTTGATAAAATATTAGAAAAACCTGTCTATCTTGATAGATTGAAAAAAACAGTTCAAGAATTAATTTCAACAATCAATATTCAGCAAAAAGCCTAAAATTGATAAAAGAAAAAAAGTAGTAGTATTGAATAATTTAAAATATCATTTTTAGTATTAGAATAGATAAGGTTGAAATCGTCTCCAACCCTAATAAATGATATTGATTATTAATCTAGAGAGAGGTCATACGTCTAAGTCTGAAGCAAAAATATTGATAATTGATGATAATAAAGACATCACTGATTTATTTTCAATATTTTTAGAAAGTAATGGTTATATTGTAAATGCATATACCAATCCTGTTGAAGCATTCAATAACTTTAGCAAAAATAGTCACGATTTAATAGTTCTTGATTTGAAAATGCCAAAGATGGATGGAATGACATTATATCACAGAATTAAAGAGATAGATGATAAAGTAATAATTTGTTTTACTACTGCTGATAAAAACTATATTCAACAATTACAAAAAGGTATTATTGATATTGAAAAAATTGTTTTATATAAACCAGTATTATTGAAAGATTTGAAAAAAAAGATTGAATTCCTTTTATTATTATCTAGGCAAAAAGAAGTAAATAGTAAACTAGCACTGATGATTCTTTAACATTAATTACTTATTTTAAAATTCTAATCTAAAATAAGTTTCTAACAATAAAAGCTAAATACTATGTAATAGAACCCTACTACATGGAGGGCACTACTCCCGACCAACTTCCTTAAAATGTAATAGAACCCCTACTATTTGAAGTTGAACCCGACTAAAAGACATTTACTTATCAGGATTTATTATGAAATGATATAGCAAGAATATTGATTTTAATTATTATATGACCATTTATAGTTACCAAACTAAGAGCTTCTATCATACCAGAACTAAATATTCAAAATACGAAGAGGGATAGCGATTGAATATCAAGATATCTACCGATTAACTAAATGTAAACTTATATAAAATTAATTAATATCTAATGTTATAATATTTTTAAAAGTGTATTTACCAAGAATAATTAGCAAATGGAAATAACAATAAACATTAACTAATCTAATCTAGTGTGTATCTACCAATTTCAGATATATTTTAACTGTCTAAAAAAAAGATATGCGCAAGGCAGTAATCATTGGACTGTTATTGTTAACAGCAGGATTATTTGGAGTAGCAACAACATTGAACATTATCATTTTACATGCTATGGCTCAAGACTATAAAGAAAATTATTATGGCGATGATAGTTATAGCACATACCCAACAGACGATAAGAAATATGAGTGTAGAACAGGTCCATTTGAAGGCTTTTTGTATCTTCGGTAGAATTCTGTAAACATATTAAATTTGATGATAATAAAAGAGATAATAGAGATAATAGAACAGGAACACAAGGCCCACCTGGACCGCAAGGCCCACAAGGTATACAAGGTCCTCCAGGCCCAGCAGGCGGTCAGCCCGGTCCGCAAGGTCCAGCAGGTCCACAAGGCGTGCCAGGTCCTCAAGGTCCAGCAGGTCCACAAGGAGATACTGCGATATCAGGAGGACACCGTGTAGAAGCAAGTATAACTGATAATGTGAACATAGATTTATCTGAGAAACTTCCAACTGGTCAGGGATGGCAAACAATAATATTCGATTTTGGTGGTAATGCAACAGTCCAAACTTCGGTAAATTGTTTTAATAATCCCTAATTTTTTATTTTTTATAATATTCAAAGATTATCTTTTAATAAATACTTATTTCAATTATTATCTTGATTTCAAAATAAATATCTAAAAAATTTTGAATGTTACAACAAAAATAATTCTCTGAAAAGTTCCTATTAATAAGAGCTAAAATACCGAATACTACCATCTCTACACCGACTCCCCTTTTAGAACGGCTATCAGTATTATTCCCGATGAGACATTCTCACAAATACTATTAATCTATCGGGATTTGTGCAATACAACATACTTTGGATATTATTCTTCTATTTTTATCCTCTTAAACGGTCTATATTAAATTCAGGATTACCATATTCGGACACTTTTGATTTTCTTCCATGTACTTTTTTATGATTTTCTAAACGTCTTTTATCTTCAAAGTTCATATTGCAGGTTTTACATTTGAAAGATTGCATTTATTATACAAAGACAAATAGTTAAAGATAAAGATGATAGGAAATCTTTCTACTTGCAGATAAAATATCTAAAAACTACTATTATTAAATTCTATTAATTGATTGAACACTGAAACCATGACCATTCAACTCCATACGGGCACATAGTTTTCTCGGGTTCACCATATTTGATAATCTTTTGACACAAGCTTAAGCTATTCTTCCTTTCGTCTCATTATTAATAATTCACTAAACTTGACAGTTTTGTAGGAGAAAAGACAAGAATAATAGAATTTGCAACCTTTTTGATTGCTTGTATCATTTGAGGATATTTCCTTCTTTTGTAATTTGTGGGTCTAAAAGAAAAGGAAATTTTTTTATTCTTTAATAGTATATGCTTTTTCTATTGTTATTACCTTGTCAGTCATTAAATTATTTGTTTCTGGACAATCTAAATCTGAAGAATGAAAAATCTACAATTACTCTGAAGGAAAATTCATAATTGATTATCTATCTGACTACTATAATTTATTTTTCTGCCTTAATTAATGAATATGATAGAGTGATTGCAGATACAAAAAGAAATGAAATAAAAATATAGACTATTGGTTCCATCTATCTCCTTACCCACTATGTGATACCTATGTTTTTTACTGATTTCGATTCTGTTGATTTTGAATATATCTCAGGATATTGGTTAACCAGTTCTAAATTTACTTCACGTACATTGACAAAATTCGGAGCAAATACAATCAAATTACTTACTTTGTTTCTTTCTATATTAAGGTCAATTATAGTTTTCAATACATTTTGTGGTATTCCCGTAGCTTTACTTACATTTTTTGTCTGTTGATATGCAGATTCAGGTGTGATATGAGGGTCTACTGTAGAAGCTGAATCAGTTGCTGGCCTACTGTGAAAGAACTGGGGTGATGTAAATTCTTG
>JANWKP010000111.1 GCA_025451315.1 Nitrososphaerales archaeon
CACAGGAGTTCAAGATGGATTCTGGATTTTACTGAAACCATTAAAACCAGGAGAACATACCATAACATTTAGCGGAAAAATTACCTCAACTGGCACCGACGCAGGAGCAACATATTTCCTAGATGTTAAGCGAGCCGAAAAATCCTATGGCTCTAATAGCTATCAACAAAACTACCCAACTGCTAACTATTCACAAAACTATCCAACTGCTGACTATTCACAAAACTATCCAACTGATGACTATCCACAAAAATATCCAACTGATGACTATCCACAAAACTATACTAGATATTAAAAATAGTTAGAGATTAGACACCTCAACATCAACAAATACCTTTTTTTCTTTTTTATCAAAACCTAAAATGATATTTTATTTGGATTGAATAAAATCCTGTTATAAAAAATTAATTTCACATCTCGTTTCAAATTTTAATAGCTGATCTTAAGGATTTTCAATGGTATTATTTAATTAATTAATAATACTAAGTTTGAAAATATTACGTATTTAAATTAATTTTTTTAGTAAAAACGTATTTATGTTATTAATGTATGGACAAATTCTTTATCCTTTTTTTTCCTTTATATTTTTACAACATTTGCCACTTGGTATGGGTAGTCCATGAGGACAAGATCTGGGATGATTCAATAATGTGCATAACGCGTCGGTAAATTGCGTTTTCATATGGTGTTCTATTCCACATACCATCTCTTCATCTATCTCAATTTTCAAAGCATCGTTCATCATAACCTCAAGCAATCTAGTATTTCTGATCATCTGCTTTCCTATCTTTTCTCCTCTCTGTGTCATCTGAACTAAATTACCTTTTTCATACGAAACAAGAAAGATATCATTGAGTTTGTGAAGCATTTGTACTACTGATGGTTGCTTCACATTCAGTAGTTTTGCGATAGAGCTAATTTTGACCTCCTTACCTTTTTCACGTATAAACCAAATTGCCTTTAGATACATCTCAATATGTTCAGATTCTGCTGTTCCCAAATACAATGCCTCTTCATTTACTGTCTCAGGTGTGCTCAAAGCCCGTATAATTTTTATTTTCGAATCTAACTATTAACCTTATCCCGTTGGGCTTTTGATAAACTAAATTTAAATCCCTCATTATTTGAATAATCATTTGATGTATAAAATTAATCAGATTACTGTTTTAGGTTCGGGTATAATGGGGCATGGAATAGCACAAATCTCTGCCATGGCAGGTTATAATGTGATTCTAAGAGACATTGAACAAGCGTTTTTAGATAAAGCTATGGATAAAATAAAATGGTCAATAAACAAACTAGTAGAAAAACAAAAGATTAGCCAATCAGAAGCTGAAAAAATTATCAACCGTATTCATCCTGTTGTCGAGTTGGAGCAATCGCTAAAAAATTCTAATCTTATTATCGAAGCCGTTCCTGAAGACCTTACTTTGAAAAAGAAAGTGTATGAAGAAATAGAAAAGTTTGCAACAGATGACATGATTTTTGCATCAAATACAAGCACTCTGCCAATATCTGAGATATCAGCTTTTACAAGTAGGCCAGACAAATTCATTGGTTTGCATTTCTTTAACCCACCACAATTGATGCCTTTGGTGGAAATCATTCCAGGTGCGAAGACCGAGCAGCAGGTAACAGATCTAGCTATAAACCTTGTCAAGGAAGTCAAAAAAACTCCCATAGTATGTAAAAAAGATGTACCAGGTTTCATAGTCAACAGAATATTTATTCCGTTAGTACATGAGGCAGCATATTGTCTAGATAGGACAGGGGCATCCATGGTAGAAGTCGATTCAGCATCAAAATATAAGATGGCACTACCTATGGGAATATTTGAATTAGCAGATTATACTGGGATGGATGTAATTCATAAAGCAACTTCTGAAATGTATTCGAGAGATAAAAAAGTGATATTTCCTCATCCAAAAATCCAACAGTTATATGAAAACAAAGAACTTGGTCAAAAAACAGGTAAAGGATTTTACCAATATCAAGGCGACAATTATGAAAGAGTACAATTGACAGAAGAAGCAGCCGAAAAATTTGATCCGATTCCTTTAGTATCTATTGCAGTAAACAATGCATCTTGGCTAATATCCAATGGGGTCTGTAACAGAGAGGAACTTGAACAGGCTTTAAAGTTGGGAATGGGTCTAAAAAGGGAACTTTTTACTACCGCAGAATCAGTAGGTATACAAAATATAATAAATACATTAAAAGATTTACAAACAAAATATGGAAGTTTCTATGAACCAGACCCATATCTTTTATCATTGCAAAAATAATATTTCAAAACAAATAACTAGATAATTTTATTTTATTTTATTTTATTGTATTGTTGTATTAGTAAGATGTGCTGAATTTTTTGTTACCTATCTTAATAAAATATTACTAGCGTAATCGACTAATTTATTTATTTATTTGAGTTAAAGTTATACCCACTACTAACGCTGTATGTAATTATAGGAGGTTATGGCAATGGACTCATTCATACCCTTAGCCAAAAAGGGGTATATTGATAGTTCTTATACTAGAAGTTTTTTTTATTTTATATCTTCAAAATCGAAAAAATTAGATTATTGAAATAGACTTGTAAAAGGAATTACTTTTGGACAAAGCAGGGTTTGATAATAAATCTTTGCATATAGATTTTTAAATTTAATGAATAGAGATGGTGAATATACTTTAGTTCAATCGATCATATTTTTATTATTTACTTCATTGCATTGATTGCAGAGGTAAATATTCAATGAAAAATTAATATCAATTATTCTAAAAACCAGTCCAAAAAAGTGAAATTTTCTTTACAGTATCGTTATTTTATAGCTACATTAAGCCTTAAAAGAACTAGGGTGAACTGGTTCTCATGATGTTCACTGTTCTATTGTATATTCCACTTGTATTGATGATAATATTTTCTTTCTTGACTGTCGAGTCATTCGCGCAATGGACAATACCAAACTCTGATACTATAAATAATCAGAAAATAAACTTTTCAACCTATGAAAGTAATGATTCAAATTTAAAAATTGATTACCCGTCAGATTGGATTTTAATGGAGAATTCATCCAGCAGTATTGAATTCCGTCCTCAAACAAGTAGTCAATCAGGGGAGTATGTAAAAATGAGTGTTATTCCTTTAGCAAAGTCTATAACAATGCAATCCATTGTCGCTGAAACATTAAAAAATAAAAGTAACACTCTTGACAATTTTCAACTACAGGATACAAATATTGTACCAAATTTACAAAATATCCCAATGCACAAACTAGTCTATTCTTATACAAATTCAAATAATGAGCAAGTTATGGAACTAGATTTTGGAATGATAAATAACGATCAATTGTATCTGTTTTCCTTCATATCAAGTCCCTCAGTATATTACAATTATATACCAACTGTAGATAAAATGATAGGTTCAATAAGCAAATACTTTACTGAAACCTCTTTAACCAAAGTTGCTTCAGAAGTAGTAAAACCTGTATCGGAGAACGTAAAAGCTCTTGGTAATGAAGATGCAGATATTACAGTTGTTGAGTTTGCAGATTATAGATGTCCATTCTGTCATAAATTTCATGAAGAAACTTTCGATAAAGTAGTAACAAATTTCCTCAACTCCGGAAAGGCAAAATATCTTTTTAAAGATTTAGTTGTAAACGACCGTGGTGAATACAAAGGATCTATGCAAGCTGCTGTAGCAACTCACTGTGCAGCAGAGCAGGGCAAATATTGGGAATATTCAAAAGAGGTATTCAAAAATTTCAAGCCTGAACCTCAACATTGGGTAACTCTGGATTCTCTTATGACATTTGCAAATAATATACAAATTCAGGATATGAGCAAATTTAAGAGTTGTGTAGAATCTAATAAATACCAAAATCAAATACAAGAAAGTGGTACATTGGCAAAACAACTAGGTATTACTGGTACACCATCATTTGTTATTTTGAAAAATGACAAGATAGAGACTACTTTTCCAGGTGCAATTCCTTATGATTACTTTGAAAAGACACTTAATGTGGTTGCATTAAAATAATTTTTTATTTTTTTTAAGTTAAAAAACACGAGAATACAAGATAATATAGATAAATAAATAATTTTCTTTTTAATTTTCAAATATATACATACTTTGTTACATTTAAGAATAATATAATATTACAACAGAACAAAAAAATAATAAAACCATTATAAGATGTATTGTTATTATGATATTCTTACTATCTGACTAACATCTGTTTCTTATATCAAATTTTTATATAGAATAGGTTTATAGGATTGATTATGATAGCAATACTAAAGAAACAAAAATAAGTGTATTCTGTTTAATAATACCTAATATTTTAAGATAATCTTGAGAAGAACCCTAGATATATTTATATTTTTTTATAAACTACTATTGAAAGCTGAATTATGTGTTATAGGTACACTTATACTTTTATCTTCAATAACAGGTATTTTTAACAATTTTGTTGTTGTAAAAGATGCAAGTGCTCAACAAGTTCAAAAAGCATTTACTCAATGTTTAAAGTGCGCAGATTTAGCAATAATTCAATCTGGTGGTCAGGCCCAGCAGACACCAGCTTCCGACGCGTTAATAGGAACCTCTACTAACAATATCTTTACTACTTGTGCCTCTTATACCCCTCAAACTGGATTCAATGCTGCAATTGATGCAACAAGTCTTAACGCTGGTCAAAAAGCAACTGTGAAAAATGCTTTTGCCGAGTGTTTAACTAATGCACCGGACTCTGCAGCAGCACAAATGGAGTCATTGCAGGATACGTCTATAACCACAACTGAACGGGCTGAACCGGAAAACCCTACTATGAATACGCTACTTGAAAACCCCCATTTCAAATCTCTACTTCAAGATCCAGAGTTAAACGCTCCGCTGGAAGACCCCGATGTAAAGGCTTTACTTGAAGACCCAGATGTAAATGCTCCCCTTCAAAATCCAACTATTGATCCACCAAGTGGAGTATTCCCATTACCGAGTGGATTATTCCCATAATTTTTTTTAAATAAATAAAATCAATATTACACAATAATATAAATAAATGAATAACTATTCTTTTTTTAATCTTCAAATAAATAAATCCTTATTACCTTTAGGAATAATATAATATTACAACAGAACAAAAAATAATAAGATTATTATAAGATGTATTCTTATTATGATATTTTTACTATCTGACTAACATCTGTTTCTTATATTTAATTTTTATATCGAATAGGTTAATAGGATGGATTCTAACAACATTCCAAAAGAAACAAAAATAATTGTATACTATTTTGTTAAAACTTAATATTTTGAGATAATCTTGAGAAGGACTGTAGATATATATAATCATCAATAAATTATCATTGAAAGTAACATTATGTGTGCTAGGTGCACTTTTACTTTTATCTTCAATAACAATTATTTTTAACAATATTGTTGTTGAAGATGCTAGTGCCCAACAATTGCAACAAGGAGCTAACCAAAACAATCCGGATGAATATTCAAGTTATGATAACTATCAGCCAGCTGATTATGGTAAAACAAATTATGAAACTTATAATGATGTGTATGCCACAAACTTCAACAATATAGAATACAGTGAATATCCAACAGAAGAATACAAATATGAATGTCAAACAGGTCCAGCTGAAGGATTTTTTGTATCATCCGTAGAATTCTGTAAACATATTAAATTCGATGATAAGGATAGAAAAGATCATAGTAGAGATAATAGAACTGGAACTCAAGGTCCCCCAGGTCCTCAAGGTGAAACTGGGCCACAAGGACCTCCAGGTGCAACAGGTGCAACGGGTCCAGAAGGTCCTAAAGGTGAGAAAGGAGATGAAGGCCCACGAGGATTTAATGGAGCACGAGGTCCAGCAGGTCTGGCAGGCACTGGTCCAGCAGGGATTGAAACATGTCCAGCAGGAACAGACGAAGCAGGACACTTTGTATTGGGTGATGGTAACCGTGCAACCACTGATGAACTATTACCACTCTGTAATCTTACTGACGCCGATACAGAATTCTGTGATGACGGAACGCAACTAGAGGGTATTCTAGTTAATAATACCGATGCTATTATTGATGGATTGGAAACTGCCTGTAACCCATTCCAGATATGTCCAGCAGGTACAGCACTGGAAGGTATTGAAGTTCTAGATACTGATGAAGATCCAACTACAGTACCAGCAGCTTGCAGTGCCTCAGGCCTTGAAGTATGTCCAGACGGGACAGACCAAGTAGGACGCTTTGTAAGGGGTGATGGTATCCTTGCAACCACTGACGAACTATTACCACTCTGTAATCTTCCAGATGCAGACACAGAAATCTGTGCTTCAACAACAGACTTGGCCGGTATTCTAGTAAATAATACTGATCTAACCAACAACGGATTGGAAGATGCTTGTGAAATCTCTCTGGATGACGTAGAATTACAAACCTGTCCAACAGGTACAGCACTAGCAGGTGTTGCAGTTCTAGATACTGATGAAGATCCAACTACAGTTCCACGAGCCTGTAGTGCCTCAGGCCTTGAAGTATGTCCAGACGGGACAGACCAAGCAGGACACTTTGTAATGGGTGACGGTGATCTTACAACCACTACAGAACTATTACCACTCTGTAATCTTGAAGACGCAGAAGTTTGTGATGACGGAACACAACTAGAGGGTATTCTAGTTAATAATACCGATGCTAGTATTGATGGACTGGAAGCAGCTTGTAACCCATTTGAGATTTGTCCAGAAAACACAGCACTTGCTGGTGTTGCAGTAATAGATGACGGTGATCCAACTACTCCCCTACCAACAGAGCTCTGTACCCAGAATGGTCTTGAACAATGTCCAGCAGGGACGGTACAAGAAGGCCACTTTGTTGTGGGTGATGGCAGTCTTCTAACAAACACGGTTACGGATCCTGACTCGGGTACTTTTGATAGCCAGCTTGCATCAATTTGTAACGTTAGAGATGATAATACAAGAGAACTTCAATGTCTAAAGTGTGCAGATTTAGCAATACATTTGGGATCTAATAACGATGAAGCTAATAATGCGAACCCTTTGATAGGAACAACCGCGAATCCGACTCCTAACATCTTTACTGTTTGTCAAGCAGCAAATCCTCGTCCTGGATTCAATGGGTTAATTCCTGGTGGTGCTACTTCGACTGGAGGCACTCCCAATACTATTGAAAGTGGTTTTGCTAGGTGTCTAACTAATGCAGCAGGTACGGGAACTTTAGCATTACAAGAACAGACAGCCTCATTACAGGATACTTCTATAACAACAACCGTACAAGCTCAGGCTGAAATACCTAGTTCAAATACTGAGCCTCAAAAACCAGGTTTAAATGTTCTACTTGAAAACCCACATGTAAAAGCTCTGCTTGAAAATCCCGATCTGAAGGCTCTGCTTGAAAATTCAGATCAGAACGCCCTCCTGGAAAATCCTGATGTAAAAGCTTTGCTTGGAGACCCCAATGTAAATGCGTTGCTTGAGGACCCTGATTTAAAAGATCAGCTTGAAAAATCACAGTAATTCCGTATCAACGGGATTATTCCCATAATTTTTACTATTAACAATCTTAAAGTATTTTTATTTTGTCGTTTTCAAATGAAATTTATTATTTACATATAAAATTTTTTTCTTGATTATCTTGTAAATTTTTTTAAAAAAATGAATAATCATTAGGGACTCATATAGTATATTGGTACTAGTTTTCTGATTGTTCTGACAACTTATTTGACAATAATGACTATTTATCTGACAGATATGACTATCATTTAAAAACCTTCAAACTAAATAGTATTTATGCCTCGAATAATTACTTCACACGAGAAACTTGCTGTAATAGATGACTGGCTGAGCGGTGAATCTAGAATTGATATAGCCAAAAAACACAATATAGCACATGGTACTGTCTATAACATCGTTCAGGAATGGAGTAATGGAATTGGTAAGCAACAAGCAGATAGATTGAGAGAGATTGCTATAAAATTAAAGCAGAATGGATTAACTGTAAGTGGTTGCGCTAATGGATTACGAATGTTGATGTTGTTGAAAAAATATGGAATAGAAGATGATGAAAATGAAGAGAAAGTAACTTATTTTTTAAAAGAAATTTACACCAAATGTCAAGAGGTAGAACTGACTACTCAACAAGTCTTTGATTATATCGGTGATATTTTAAAATTTTCTAGTGAAATTTCTATCTCTCAAATACCCCATTTTATGAAAAAAAAGATTCAAGAAATAAAAGAGTTAGAAGGCACTATGCAGGAATTATCTAGAAAAATAGATGAACTAACAAAGATACACAATGAAAAGGAACAAGAATTACAACGATTATTGAAATTTAAAGAATTAAAGACCAAAGACTATAACATATTCATGAAAGCACAATTTCAGTTAAAACAACACCGGTTAGATATGGAAAACATAGATCAGTTCGTCAAGAGCATTATTGGAATGTCAAAGGAAAATAACGACTATATTAAAGTACTCGGAAAAATAGCAGATTATGAAAATCTAGAAAAGAATACAAAATATTTTAATGAACAAGTGAAACTTAAACAAGATGAATTGGCGACATTGGAAAAAGATATAAACATTAAAAAAAAAGACCTTAGTTATTTTGAAGTAAAACTAGAACACATCAATGAATTGGAAATGAAAGGTTTTGGCATTCTAGAA
>JANWKP010000112.1 GCA_025451315.1 Nitrososphaerales archaeon
GAAGGTTTGTTTGTTCTTGCCTTTGAAACTAATTCTACAATATTTGCCAATACTGTTTGGCTTCCAACGCTAGTTGCTTTAACGTGAATGTAACCAGTCTTATTTATAGTTCCACCAATAACCTTATCCTTCAAACTTTTTTCAACTGGAATTGATTCACCAGTTATTGCAGATTCATCCACAGAAGTTTCTCCATAAGTAATAATACCATCAGTTGCGATATTTTCACCAGGTTTTACGACAAAAACGTCATTAACTCTTAGATTATCAACTTCTATTTCTTCCTGTTTTCCATCGTCTCGGATTATTATCGTCTTTTTAGGTTTTAAAGCAATCAGATTCCTAATAGAATCAGAAGTAGTCTTTAATGTTCTACTTTCAAGGTATTCTCCAATTGTAAATATTGTTAATACAGATGCAGACGCTTCAAAAAAACTCACGCCTTGATTGGTTAAGAGAGCAATTACACTATATACATATGCCACCGATGTGCTTAATACTACTAGTGTATCAACGGTGAAGCTTTTTCTTTTCCTAATAGAATTGTAAAAGCGTTTGTAAAATGGTCTACCTAATAAGAATTGAATAGGCGTGGCTAAAATCAGAAGAAGGTAACCAAAAAGATAGCTATCTTCAACTAGATTATAAAATTTTAGTAATTCTAGTATTACTAAAGGAATAGTTAGTGTTAATCCTATTAGTATGAGTATTTTTGATTTTTTGTCATCTTTTCTTTCTTTTTCCTTTTGTATTTGTTGTTTCTCAAAAGAGTTTTCCATCATAGTTTCTATAGACGATGATGATGACGGTGTTTGTAATTCTGAATCACCACAAGAACAACTACAACCACAGTTGTCCTCTACTGCTTCTTTCAAAATCTTGATATTGTTTTCATCCTTTTGAATTAAACTATCTTTTTTATTTCCTATTGGGATATCAGCCGCCAATGTAAATTTCTTTTTCAATTTTTGTCTTCCTTCTTACCCTGTATGTCTACCAATGATTCATTGTAATTTACGCAATTATACAATCCATTAACTATTTCTGTTAGAACGGAATCACTTTCCTCCAATAGTCGTGCTATCCTTTTATTATTTAGATCATAAAAGACGTTCTTTCCTTCTCTTCTATTTCTAACTAGTCCGCAATCTAGCAGGCAAGATAAATGATTTGAAATATTTGATTGATTTTGCTTTGTCTCCTTCACTATTTCTGAAGTAGTTTTCTCTCCTCTTCGTAGACATTCAAGAATAGAAAGCCTTGTGGTATCTGCCAAGCCTCTAAAAAGCTTGGCTTTTAGAGATAATTTTTGAACATTTATAGATATATTATCAATCAATGATATGTAAATATATCAATATGTATGTTAAAAACCTTTAACAGTTTTAGTCAAAATGCGATTGCAATTACTTAATATTAACAGTGCAATGATCATACCTAGGCTATGCACATTGATAGAATAGATATACTAATTATCAATTCATTGATGGAAGATGGAAGAAAGTCATTTAGACAGATATCTAGAGAAACAAAAGTAAGCGCTCCCACCGTCGAACACCGTTTTAATAAAATGAAAAGATTAGGAATAATAAAAGGTATAGAACCAATATTTGACATTGAAAAGATAGAAAATATAATTTCGGAATTGATATATCTTCAAGTGAATCCGGTAGAGTTGACTAATATTATGAATGACTTATCTTTAATATCCGAGATAAAAAGCATATTTATCATAACAGGGGATTATAATATTGTTATAAAAATAATTGCAAAAGATCTTGCTCAATTAAATGAGATAATAAATAATAGAATACATGGTATAAGAGGGATTATATCTATTTCTTCCCAAATAATAACCCGAATCGTAAAAGATGAGATCGGTTTTACATTAAAAGAAGGTCAATCACTCAAAGCACGATGTATATATTGCTACAATGATATAAAAAACCATACAAAAACTATCAAAATTAACAACTCTGAAAAATATTTTTGCTGTAATTCGTGCTTAACATTATATCAGAAAAAACATGGAGAACTTGATATTATTTCTAAATGAATAGGCATACACATCCAACTTCTCTGAACTTTTAGTATTATTCGATTTCAATTGATTTATTCATAAATATTGTAACATATATAATAAATTGTTACTCTCAATTATCATTTTGTGATTCAAATTAATTTAAAATAATATTCAAAAACGCTAATTAGCAAATTATTGTATATTTATACTTATCCTCAGACTCTCATTTATTTCCTTGACAAGGGGTTTCTTTTTCTATTGTAGTTTTTTTCACGAACATTTTGTAAATGTTCCAACACGGATTGTTTGGATTCTGCTGGTTGTTGATTTATCATATTCTCTTTTGGATTTGCTCTTTCTTTTGTTACTTCCTTCCTTTTCTTGCTTCTGTTCATTGCTACCATTAATCCTCCCATAATTACGCACATTAAAGGACAAGATGCAAAGGACAGAATCAAAGGTATTGACGCACCTATCGCAGGATTGTTTGTTGTTGTAAAGATAAAATATGTAGATGCTCCAATTCCTATTGCCAAAAAGAGTATTATTTTCTTTAAAGGTCTTTTCGTATTATTGCAAGTCATACACATATTTGATAACTACTCACAGTTACTTGTCAATATATTAATTAAGATTATATTTACAACTGAAAGAAAAATCTTTATAATTATTTTCAAATGATAATTAAATTATTCTGCATCCCATAAAACAAATATTTCTGAAGTTAAGTTAAAGGCTATAGTCTTCCTTTTACATTATAGTTTGCAATTGTAAACAAATACTAATTTAATAAGTTTATTTTTCTTATAGTAGGTTAAATATTTGAAAAAGAATAGCATGGATTATATTAAATATTTTAAATTGAATAGAAAGCAAATTGTATTAATTGGTATTGTGATATCTTTGCCGCTTATCATAGGTACATATGTATACAATGGAGGGAGTATAGGACAGTCTGGGGCACAGGCGAACCCTATAATATTTCATATACATCCAAAACTGAGTTTAATGATGGACAACAAATCTATGACTGTACCATCAGACATTGGTATTGATTCCTCACTATGGAGTGACCATTCTCTAGATAAATATGGTATGCAAGCCATGCCAGAAATGGGGATGTCAGGTATGGCACCGTTACATACCCATGATGACAGTGGCATCATACATATAGAATCGTCAATAAATAGGAACTACACACTAGGTGAATTTTTTAAGACTTGGGGGTTAGATCTGGAAAATAAAATAGTAAAGGCTACCGTGGATGAGAAGCCTATAACAGATTTCAAAAATATTGCTTTGAAGGATGGCGAAAAAATCTTACTAGACATCAAAAGTAAATAAATCAATTTATGAATAGTTTTTCTATTTATAATTGAATTTAGAACCAAAATAGAAAAGTGTTTCTTATCAGGATAAACGATTTAAAAACTTTATACTTATTATATGATAAATTTACACATACAAACAACTAATTATTAATAGGAGATAAAGTGCCAAAAATTAAGAAATCTTTTGAGTCAAAATAGGGACCATAATGATAAACGATTTAAATTAAGTAGGAAAAAATATATTTTGTTATTAGGTGTTTTAATAATTACAATAGCTTCAATATCTGTGTATATTGAATTAGTTGTAAAACCAAACAGTATGAATATGAATTCAAAAACACATGATCCTTTTGCTGTATATTTTCATACTAATTTAAACATTGTAATAGATGGGAATCCTGTTGTAATCCCGAGCCAAATAGGTATAAACAAATCTTTATGGAAAGATCATTCTTTGGATAAGTATGGAGTACCAGGAATGCCAATGGATGAAAAAGGAGAAAAGAATATGCCAGGAATGGCTCCGCTATATACTAATAATGACAATGGGCTAATTACCGTAGGCTCGATAGTAGAGAGAGATTATACCTTGCAAGATTTTTTGAATATATGGGGAGGAATAGACTTGAGTGATAAGAAAGTGAATGCAATGGTTAATGGTGAACCAGTAGCTGACTATAGAAACATACTCCTAAAGGATAAAGAGCAAATTAAACTTGATATTTATTCACATCAATAGACAATTGAAATAGTCATGAAACAAGATGTATTTACGGATTAGCGATTTTCCATTCAGTTTAATCATATCATACAAAACTTGGCTTAGTTTAAGCCCATGACTACCTTCCATGTAAACAAATCCCTTGTTCCATTTCATATCATTAAATCGGAATGGCAGATCCCCTGTTTTTATAACAGGGCTTCGAGCCCATCTTATTGCGTTTTTGTCCTTATCAATATTGTTGATATAATTGCAGCTAGTGCAGATATGAGTGCCGCACCTATGAAACCCAGGTGAAATCCATTAATTAAAGCCTCTAGGGTGTTTATTCCGAATTTTATCAATGTCTCTGAATGAAATGTAGATACTGAAACCACAATAGCGAGACCTAATGCTGAGCCTATTTGATAACTGGTATTAACAAGCCCAGAAGCAACCCCGCTTAACTCTATTTTAGCACCAGAAATCGCTGACATCAATATAGGGATGTATGCAAAAGCCATTCCTAAGGCTGCAATAATCGATGCTGGTAGTACATAGACCATATAGATGAATTTATTATTGTCCTCGGTAGCCACATAGGGAGTTAAACTAAAAAGAGTCATACCCAATGTCAATAGTCCAAGTCCAATAATGAGATTTTCTCTTGTTCCTAATTTTCTGATTAATTTTGGCATTGCCCAGACTATTATTACCATTATTAATCCAGTCATTGGTAATAGTGCAAGTCCACTCTCAAGAGGTCCATAATGCAATATTTGCTGTAAGTAAAGATTCAGAAAAAACCACATTGACACCCATGATGCTCCGAGCAAAGCCATGACAATATTAGAGGATAGAAGATTTATAGTCTTGAATATCCCAAGAGGTATCAAGGGCTCTTTGCTTCTTTTTTCAATTGCAATGAAGATGATCAGCAATACAATGGAAGCTGCTAACATAGATATTGTTTGTATGGATAACCATCCACTGTCACTTTCATTGGCTGTAACAATTGAATAAATCATTAGAGCCAAGGAGGTTGTGATTGTTAAAGCACCAAGATAGTCAATGCTTCCTTTCTTTTTTGTTCCCTGAGGGATTAATTTTGGAATTAAAGCTAGAACCATTATTCCAATAGGAACATTTATCAAAAATATCCATGGCCAGTCAAACCATGCAGTAATAATCCCTCCTAAAAAGACTCCTGCAGTTCCGCCAGCTGGGGCAGCTGCTCCCCAAATACCCATTGCCTTATTCATTTCTGATCTGTTGTTAGAAAATAGGTTCATTACAATCGAGAGTGCCGCAGGCGCAATCAAAGCCGCGCCCACTCCTTGCAATATTCTTCCAAGTATGAGAACATCATTTGTTGGAGCCAGTCCTGCTAAAATTGAAGAACCTGTAAGAATCAAAAATCCTATTGCAAACATTATTCTTTGTCCTATTATATCAGAAAGTTTTCCACCTAAAAGTAATAATGTTCCAAAAGTAATTACATAAGCATTGAAAATCCATTGCAAGTCTGTCTGAGTTATGCTAAAATGCTCTTGTATAGTAGGCAATGCCACACCAATGATGGATGTATCTAATATGATTAAGAATTGAGCCAGGGATAAAATGGACAATGCTTTCCATCTATTTGGATTGGCAAGTGTTACTGATGGTAACGACGATGTCATATAGGAACACTCCTTATTATTTTGCGGTTAGATAAATAATGAAATCGATTATTATGTTGCTTTTTGTATTTTTATTTTGATATCATATCTATTTTCCTATGGGGACGAGACATAGATAATGACCTAACTTTACATTTGTAAAATAAGACTGCAGCTACCTTTTATAATTTTTTTTACATTTGTAAAGATCCGGAGTTAAATATCTTATTGTTTATTATATTGTAAATGGCAAAAGACCCAGTTTGTAATATGAACGTGGATGAAAAAACTGCAAAGTATATTTCAGACATAAACGGAAACAAGGTATATCTTTGCTCTGCTAATTGTAAACAACAATTAGAGCAAAATCCTTCAAAATATGGATATTGATACAAACCATAAATAATAGACATTACTCATCCAATTCGGATTTTCCCTCATATCTTTTCTTAATTGATTCTATTCTACCACGATATTTTTGGCTATAACCCGATTTGCAAGAGGTACAGCAAAAGAATCTTTCAATATTTGCAAACTTTAGAATTTTAGGTTTACCAAAAACCGGACCATCGCAATAATCGCAAATAATATTTATTGCAAGACCATTTGAAATTTTTTTCCGAATTTCCTGTATTTCTTCTTTTAACGTGCTATTCTGATTACTCTTATTGATATTCTTTCTTCTCCTTACATTTTCCTTAAGGATCTCTAATTGAATGAAATTCTTTTCTTCTCTCACATCCGATTCTATTTTCTCAAAGTCAAAGACTGGTAAAACACCCTTGATAAATCCAACATTTACGAGTCTTTCATACCTGGCTTTTACTGTTGGAGTTGTTATTCCGGTATCTCGTGAAACCTGTCTAAAAGATTTCCTACCGTCTTCTAAGATTGAATTGAGAATAGATATATCGGTTTCATCAAGACTGAGAGGCATTCAGGTTCAATTCTATTGGTTAATAACGATATAATACTCTTTACATTTGTAAAGTTCGATATAGGAGTCTAGATATATCTATACGGAGATGGACCCTAAGCTTTAACTATTTCGATGTATCCGAATATCGTTTACCATATCTTATCGCTAATGAGAGATATTGTAATATGATGCTAAAGGCATATACCTATAATTAATAACGAGGTGCTCTCACGAATTTGTAACCTGAATTTTCTAAACTTTCTTTTATTTCTTTAATATTTGTTAAAGTGGGATCAAATTCAACAACCACACTATCTGTCATATAGTTTATATCAATTTTTTTAATTCCATTATTGTTTTTTAGTTGTTTTTCTACAATGGGTTTGCAGGTTGTACAATACATTCCGACAACTTTAAGATGAGTCTTTTCATAAGATGGCAATATTAATTATGTCACCCTCTTAGTTTAATATTTTAATTTCAAAATAGAGAAAAGAGTATCTACAATCTATAGGCTTGGAGTATCTCTACTAATTTGAAATATTACTACATTCTTTGGATCTATCAATTTTGATTCTTAGTATTTTACATTTGTAAAGCCTTGTTGTTATATATGTTCTAACTGCTATTAATGATATGGCAAAAGACCCTATATGCGGTATGTTTGTAGAGGAGCAGGAAAGCTCAATTCATCATACAAAAGATGGAATTACTTATTATTTTTGCTCATCTCAGTGTTTAAATGAATTTCTCGAGCCTGAGAAGGCTTTAAAAAAGTTAAAGAAACATGTTGCAATAAGCATAGCGCTAACTATACCCATAGTTTTGCTCAGTCTGCCGCATATGATTCCACAACTGGGCCACCTTCTACCTATGGAAATGATGGAATATACTAATTACATACTTTTAGCTTTAGCGACTCCAATACAATTTTGGATTGGATGGCGCTTTTACAGAGGATTTTGGGATGGTATCAAAGCTAAGGCATCAAATATGGATACCTTAATTGCTATCGGAACAACAGCTGCATATGTATACAGTGCCATAGTTACCATTATTCCAGGATACTTTCCATTTACTGCGGTATACTTTGAAACGGCTGCAATCATAATTACACTTATTTTGATAGGAAGACTGCTTGAAACAAAGACAAAAGAAAAGGCATCAGATGCAGTTAGAAAGCTACTAGACCTAAAACCGCGAACTGCACGGGTATTTAGACCTGAAATAGGGGGTGAAAATAATGAAAACCAAAGTAGCATGGATATTCAATCTAGTAATACTTCTTCAGATATTCCTAGACCAAAATTGATCTCAGAATTTAAAGAGTTAGAAATTCCAGTGGAAGAGGTTTTGGAAGGAGATTTGATGATCATACGACCTGGTGAAAGAGTTCCTACAGATGGAACAATAATGGATGGCTCGTCTTCCATAGATGAATCTGCAATAACAGGTGAAAGCATACCTGTAGACAAAGTAAAGGGAGATGAAGTAATAGGAGCTACAATTAACAAAAATGGTTTACTAAAAGTAAGAGCAACTAAAATTGGCCAGGATACTGTCTTATCTCAGATTATCACTTTAGTGGAAGAAGCTAAAACAGGTAAAGCAAAGCTGGAAAAAATGGTAGATCAGGTTGCCAAGTATTTTGTTCCTGCTATCATAATAATAGCAATTGGAGTATTTCTTGGATGGTACTTTATTGGAAATGCGGGGTTAACCTACTCTATACTGGCGTTTGTCTCTGTCATGATAATTGCATGTCCTTGCGCTTTGGGACTAGCCACACCAGCCGCTTTGATGATGGGTGCGGCAAAAGGTGCTGAGAATGGTATTTTGTATAAAGGCGGCGAACATATAGAGGTAGCAAGCAAAGTAAATATTGTAGTATTTGATAAGACTGGAACCTTAACAGAAGGGAAACCCTCTGTTACCGATATCATAGCACTTGATCAAATAGATAATCGCCAACTATTAAGACTAGCTGCTATAGCAGAATTCGGATCTGAACATCCATTGGCTCAAGCTATCATAGCTAAAGCAAAAAAAGAAGGAGCTGAAGTAATAATCTCTCCTGATTCATTTGAAGCCGTAGCAGGACATGGACTTCAGGCTGTATATTCCAACCAAAACATAATGATGGGAAATAGAAAAATGATGTATGACAATAAGATATCTGTTGATGCAAACACGGAAACCAGACTTTCGCAACTAGAACAAGAAGGTAAGACTGCCGTCTTAGTTTCGGTAAATAATCGCCTATCTGGAATAATTGCAATAGCTGATACAATCAAGGAGGGAGCAAAAGAGGTGATAGAGAAATTAAAAAATCAAGGAATCGAACCAATAATGCTTACTGGAGATAATGAAAGAACTGCAAAGGCTGTTGCCTCCCAAATTGGAATTGATAGGGTAATAGCAGAGGTATTACCATATCAAAAGGAAGAGATTGTTGCTAATTTAAAGACAAAAGAAGATAAAGTTGTTGCAATGGTCGGAGACGGAATTAATGATGCACCTGCTTTAGCTAGAGCTGATTTAGGAATCGCCATAGGATCAGGAACCGACGTTGCAAAAGAAACTGGTGGTATTATTTTGATTAAGAATAATATTCGAGATGTGATAACTGCTCTGGAATTAGGAAAGAAAACAGTTTCAAAAATAAAACAAAACCTTTTCTGGGCTTTTGCTTATAATACTGGATTGATACCTATTGCAGCTGGTGCACTAGTTCCCGTTTTTGGACTTTCAGTATTTGGTTGGCTTCCAATCCTTGCAGGTGTAGCAATGGC
>JANWKP010000113.1 GCA_025451315.1 Nitrososphaerales archaeon
CCGTTCACTTTCCTCCAAAGTCAGATGAGGATGACAAGAACAAGAGTTACAAGATAAGAACACATTAGGATTACTTAAAATATGCTATCTACAATCCTAGGACTTCACATATTTCGTATTATAAGTTTGGTTTGGCAGGTGCTTCAACGATACCAGTAGTGGAAATAATTGAAGGATTGCCCGCTATAATAGTTCTTGCATGATAGCGCCAATCTTCTTCACTAAAAGTACAGATCAATCTATCTTCAAACACTATATGCACATGATCGGTATTCGACTCATTTTCATTGATCATTGTTTCAAATAATCTTTGCATCATAAACCCATCATATAATATCAATTCTTTATACTGGCTTTCAGTAGTACTGCTACCATTACTAATACCCTTAAGCGTTAGGTATTTTGGAAAATTCTTCTCATAAGTAACATTTTGATCTGATTTTCCTTGAACTTTTATTCTTGGTTGTTCATTAAAAGGTTTCTTGATATCAGATATCCTAATAGACACTAAGCTCTCTGCAAGTACATTATCTATATTATTCAAAAAAGGATGGTTCACGTCTATTGCAACGTTTGTGAAATATTTCTGTAGTCTTGGCACTATAACATTGAAGTTTAACGTGTTTGCCCGATTGCAGTAAATATGAACGTTCTTAAATTTTAACATAGTTTGTCTATTTATTATTATATACTACATATTTTGATGCTTTTAGGTTATCTTTTTACCTTCTAATAATGCCGAAAGAAGGAAGAGACGGAATGAATGTTGAAGTATAAAAATAGTCTTGTATCAAATCATTAAAGCTGCAGATGGGCGAAGACCCGGATTACGGAAAGATGGTTACTCAATACAAATATGAACAATTAGATGGAGCCAAGGTATAAAGATGGTTCCTGTTAACTTCAACATAGAAGGTTATGTCAGGTCATTGCAAAATGATACTGTATCAATTTCATTCATAATAGTCACTCATAATAGTCACTTATTATTCATTTCTCATTCTTGCTTTGGAAAAGCCTATGTTCCTCCCTTCGCCGGTTCCTTTTGTTTCCCATCAAGCGTGCCGCTCGTGCGAAAGCTATCTATTTCCTTCGCGTCGAACCCTAGTTCCTTAAGAATCTCTTCGTTGTGTTCTCCAAGTTCCGGGGCTTGTTTTGCAGCTACTTTAGTGATGCCGTGCACTTGAATAGGACTGCTGATCGTGGTTTTTAGGTTGCCGCCCTCGCCATCGAGCGGAACGACAATGCCGTTCTCGCTCAACTGCGGATCCTTGATAACCTCGCTCGGATCCCGCATCAAACCGTAGGTTATACGGGCTTTGTAGAAGACTTCGCGCCAGTGCGTCATAGGCTGCGCGCCGAAGATCTCGTCCACTATCGCCGTCAGCTGGCCCATATTCACGGCCAGCTTCGCCGGATCGGCAAATCGTGGATCTCTCAGAAGATCGGTGCGGCCGATACTCTCCGCGACGGCCTTTGTTGCAGCATCAACTCCTAATCAATATAGTGGTATTGCTTACGGAATGACTGTGCTTTTCTTATATCGGAATGGCTATGGGACCAACTATTGCAGGACTGTATATGCAAACACAACAGGTATCTATAAGCAATGCCATTGTTAGTGGTTCCTTTCCATCACCAGAAGCTTATAATATGATATTTATTACAGCGGCAATAATTTCATTGACTTCTATAGGATTAACCATATTTTTAAAGAAAAAATGACAATGTACAAAAAAAGTACATTTGAAAGTTAGAAAATAAAAAGGCTAAAATAATCAAGACGTTGATGTTGTTACCATAACTCTGTACAATTATTACATACTTATGTTCCATTGAATATTAGTCTTTGGCGATTGCTTAACTAACAAAGTTAAGTTAAGCAATCAATTAAAATATTCAAAAAAAGATTAATAGTTTGCCGCAAAAATATTGCAAAGAACTACATCTATAAAATGAGTGTAAATGAACAAAATCATATAGAAGGACAACTTAATGCTTTATTGCTAAAAAAAAAGAACTCTAAAAAAGAATAACAAGATGATATGTATCTCATATTATAGTTATATATTATAATTATATATTTTTTTATTTGTAAAGTCAAAGGTTAGTCATTAATTAATAAATATTACATGTCATCAGAAAACGATAATTTCTTATTTTCTACTTTTACTAAAAATATACTAGATTTTCACAAATCTATAAGATGGGTTGGTATAATAGATCAAGATGGCATCATTATAGGCCAACAATATAGAGTAGGACTAAAGCCATTACTAACTAGAAGAAAACCAAGAATATGCAACAAATACAATAACTAGACATACAACAAGAACTAAATTTGAGCTAAAAATAGGAAACCTAACGTATGCATTTGGTAGGTATCAAAAGTCGAGTAGGTTTACAATTCCTATAAATGACAATTATAATTTGCTTTTAACTATAGATTTTGAAGAAAATAATTTTGATAAAATAATAATGGAAAAAATCATACCTTTAGTTAAACAAGAAAAAAAGAAATTTGCTCTCAAAAATTAAGAGTAAATCTTATAATAGCAAATAAGTAAAATGGAAAGGAAGTTAGAGAATTTATCAAAAATAAAGAACTAAATTATATCTATATACCTGATTGTATAGATGATAATATATTTCATTTTAATTGGATTTCCTTTGTGATTTCTGGATGATGAGAATGATAAAAATGATGATTATGATGAAATTAATTTATTTATAATAGTTTTTGATATTATTTTTTTATTGCTGTTAAATTTATCTGGAAATGATGAATCTAAAAACCATAGAAGATTTAACATTCCTTTCACTAGTAATATAAGTACCATCCATATTATACTATGGACATGTTAAATTAACACCGACTCATATTTTATTTATTTTCTTTTTCGTTTGTCAAGTATTTGGGTGTTTTTCGAAATATTTCTCTTTTAAGAAGATTTTTATTGATATAACAATATAAATCTAGATTGATATTTATGGCTGTGAGTAAATTGTTATTTGTATTGTAGATATTGTGAAATTCATTTATCTGCACCAACATTCATTGTTTCATTAATCTGCCTAGGATCTCTTCGTACATTATTTTTATAATGATACGTCCTTTTGGAGTCTCCCAGTCCCTTGCTAGTTCAGCCAGCACTTGATTTGTGGATGTAAGTGTGATGCCCGCAGATTCAATCCGACGCAATGCTACATCGTCAGCCATCTTGGTAGGTGATCCGCCGGCATCGACCACGACTTGGATTTCGTATCCATCCGAAAACGCGCTGATTGCAGGATAAACAACACACACATATCATTTGTTAGTCCTGCCATTATGATCTTCTTGTGTCCCGTCTTTTCTACTGCTTTCCTGAATGGCTCGTAAAGCCAAGCATCAATAACACCTGGACGTTTAATCCGTTCTTCATATGCAGTGGGAGCAATCTCACGAAGATCTTGTAAAAGAGGACCCTGAAATTTATCTTCTAGGCTGGTGCTCAACACAAGTGGCATACCAGTCTCTACTGCAGTCCGTGCTAGGGCTCGCGTGTTCCGGATAATCTCATCACGAGGAGTACTTATTGCGAACTTGATTGTTCCTATTTGATGATCAATCAAGAGTACTGCAGTGTTTTCTGGCGATACTCTTTCGGAAGACTTGTTATGAGTCATAGAGAGTCTATCACATTTTAATGTTTTATATCTTACTGTAAAAAATGCTCTGTTGAAACCGCCTTTAATTTGTTCAATCATATTATTATGAGAATATAGACACTAATCATCATTTTTCAATTAATAAAAATTCGTTATACCAACTTTTTATGTCTCACCTCGATAGCATATCTATATGACTCGTCTAATTGAAACTCTAGAGTTTTCAGGAAACCTATTCCTTCTATAATATCAATCCATGGCGATAACTATATCAGAAAAGCAATTTTCTTTGTAACTGTTTCATTTCCTTATAAAATCTCAATTTACAATATCAAAGATTAGAGGAAAATTTCATGTTGAATCTATAGATACATCTAATGATGATGATAACAGAATAAAATCTTTTAAAGGTATTGACAAATATTATAAAGAATTAGATAGTATAATCTAAAATACAATTCGTATATAGACTCAAAGTAAAATTAAACTACTTTTAAATAACAAAAACAAAAAAAGTATATACAAATGTATTGGCAAAATTTTGTTTATATTTTTTTATAATTTCTTTTCTAACATAAAAAACAGCTATAATATAGCTAGAAAATCAATGTACAAAATGCACAATGATAATGAGAATAAATTATTAATAAAATATAATTATTGATGCTTGACCTTTTCAACAGATATTTTAATCTCCTGCTTCAGTAGATTCTACTTCTACCTCTTTTAACTCTTTCTTGAGTTCCTCGTCATCTTCTATCTCTTTGCTATTTTTTACTTTTTTAACATCTTCTGCTTTTTTATTTTCTATCATACTATTACATTTATCTATGTATATTAAATATTTACTAATATTATTAAATCAGACTCAAATACCATTTTATAATACACGATTTTGATTTTTAATTTATCTTATTATTCTGATTAAATAAAGATTTAATGTCTAATAGCTCCTAGGGTGAGTCCTCTTACCATTTGTTTTTGAAAAATTAGCATCAATACCAAAATGGGAATTAACGCTATATTTATTCCAGCAGTTAAATAACCCCATTCAATACTATATAGTGAAACAAATTCATATAACGCAACTTGAAATACCATTGAATCTGGTCTGTTAGCTAAAACTATTGGAAGAATAAATTCATTCCATGAGAATCTAAATGCTAGGACAGCAGCAATAGCAAACCCAGGCATTGACAAGGGGATAGTTATTCTTCTTAATACTCCTAAACTTGAACATCCATCTATTAATGCAGCCTCTTCTAGCTCTCTAGGAATAGTTTCAAAATAGCTTTTTAGTAAAAATATATTTAAAGGAATAATTAAAATTTGAAAAGTGAGTATTAGACCCAAAAGCGAATTTAACAGGCCTATTTGAGAGAACATAATATAGAGTGGAATAATATTTATTAAAACTGGAATCATAAAAAGCCCTAAAATAACACTAAGTAGAATATTTTTACCTTTAAATTGAAATCTCGCAAATGCATAACCGCCTAAAGCACTGATCGCAACACTGATAACAGTGCTTCCTATACTTACAATGAAGCTATTAAAAAGGCTATGAACGATATGTGGTTCGGTAACTACAAAGAGATAATTATCAAGAGTAGGATTTGCTGGAATAAATTGAGGTGGAAGAGAAATCGCCTCCTCATTAGATTTGAAAGAGGTAGAAAGAACCCATACAAGAGGTACTAAAGTGATAAAAAGATATGTAAATAACAATATGTAAATAACTTGTTTTTCAGCAAAGAACCATTTAGACACAGATACAAAGGATGAGGGCAAATTTTGTTTCATGATGTATTAACCTTACAAATTATTATTATTTCTTATTTCTCACATCGAATAATTTAAGATATACAAATGCAATTGCTATGTTCATAATGATGAGTAATATGCCCACTGCTGCACCTTCAGAGAAATATCCAAATTCAAAAGCCTGTTTATACATGTATAAAGACAAAGTTGTTGTAGAAGACAAGGGACCGCCATTAGTCATAATCAATTGCAAATCAAAAAAGTTAATTGTCCAAACTGTTACTAAGATCAAATTGGTTAAAATGAAAGATTTTAAAAGTGGAAGAGTAATATAAAAAAATCTTCGAAATTTTGTTGCTCCGTCAATGGTAGCTGCTTCATAAAGTGTAGGATTTATTGAAAGCAAACCCGCACTAAGAAATAATATTGTGAATGGAGTACCATACCATGTATTTGCCACAATAACTATCCAAATAGCTAAATTAGGATCTGAAAACCAGCCAATAGATTCTAGACCTAATTTTTCTATTCCGTAATTAATAATCCCAAAACTATCATCAAACAGGAATTTAAAAGAGAAACCTGTAATGACTGTGGATACTGTCCATGGAATAATAAACAATGTCCTAAATAATCCTGAAGCTCTAATTTGTTGATTTAATAGTATTGCTATTAGTAGACCAATCCCAAATTGAAGTAGAACAGAGCCACATACAAAAACTAATGTAACTTTGAGTGAATTGTAGAAATTGGGATCTGAAAAAATATTATCAAAGTTTTCAAATCCTATAAAATCCCAATCTTTTATTATCGTAAGAATGGACACATCATGTAATGAGATATATATATTCCAAATTAAAGGAATAAAAAGAAATGCAAATAATATTATAATACTAGGTAATAAGAAAAGATAAGGTTCAAAACTTTTTAATATTAACATTGCATAATGTTAATTCGACAATTTGAAAAAAATGAATTTTATATTTACCATCCCAAAGCTTTTGCAGATTGTTTTGAAGCTTCATCTAAAGCCTGTTTTGGGTCCATTCCATTGTATACTTGTTCAATCGCGTTTCTTATATGCTCTGCAACTATAGGATATTCAGGAATATTTGGTCTTCCTTTTCCTAAAGAAATTAGAGAGACTAGTTCTTCATAATAAGGAATAGTTGATTTCAACTTCTCAGAATAAGCTCCTTCTCCTATACTTTTCTGGGTTGGAAGGTAACCTTGTTGCAGCAACATAGGAATCAAAACTTCAGGTTCTAGCATTATAGTAATAAGTTCCCAAGCTAATTCTTTGTTTTGTGATGTTTCAGGTATACTTAAAAGCCATCCTCCCATTAAAGTAGAAGTATTTGTATTTGAAATATTAGGGACAGGAAACATTGGAATCATTCCTATTTTTTCCTTTAATGTACTCCATTCATTCTTAGGGAATTGTCCCAATAACCAAGATCCTTCAAGCATTATAGCAAATTTCTTGTCTGCAAATTCTTGACCCCAGTAATGATTAATTTGAGGTTTAATTCCAGCTTCCACTTGATCTTTTAAAAATTGGAGAGCTTTAACGCCTAAATCGCTATTATAGATAGGGTACCAATAATTTTGTTTTGTTGGATGCCCGTCCCTCTTTTCTAGTATTTCGCCACCTAACATCCATAGATAAGGATACCACATATCAGGTGAGTGGTTAGCACCTACTAGATGCATTGCTTGAATTCCATCTTTTTGGAAAACCTGATTCAATTTTTTAGAGGCAGATATATATCCATTCCAATTCTCTAACTGCTCCGGATCAATTTCTGCTTTAGCCAGAAGATCCTTCCAATACCATAGTGCTCTCACATCTGTCCATGCCCAAATCCCTTTTACTTGACCATTATACAATCCACCCTCCCAGTTTTGTGTATACCAATCAGACGACTTGTTCCATTTTTGTGTATTAGCTGTAAGATCTGATAAAAATCCGCCTTCTGCGAATTCGCCCAACCATATTTGGTCTAAGGAAACTAGATCAATAGGGGTTTTTCCTGCCATTGCAGTTAATATTTGTGTTCGTGTATCAGAATATGGTAATACTCTATAATCAATTTTGATCGTTTTATCAGGATGTCTCTCATTTAATATCTTTGTTGCATTCTCCAAAAGCATATCCCATCGTTCCTTAGGTTCGGCAAAAATAGCAGTAAGAGTTATTTTCTCTTGAGCAATAATTGTAATAATATTCATTTGTGAAATAAAAAATAAAGATAAAATTGTAAAAGTTAATGGTATTAAAATTTTTAACTTGGCCATTTTAGAATTATAACAGAAGGTAAAACTAGTACTATTATTAATTATTTACTAATAAATATATTATTCTTAATGGTTATCTGAGTAATTTATAATACTCTACACTATTATATTTAGAATAAATATTAATTTCTATTCAATAGTTTAATTTATTTACTTTTAATTTTTTTCTTGTTACAAAATAATGTTAAATATTACTTTTTAGTAGACTTAGTGAGTATTTTCTGTCAAGAATAACAATAAAAAATCTTAGTAAAAGTTATGGAAATGTAAATGCTGTGGTGAAATTTTCTGTGCAAATTGATTCAGGAAATTTTTTAGTACTTTTGGGACCATCTGGATGTGGGAAAACTACCATAATAAAATGTATAGCTGGGCTCATCGATCCTACAGAAGGACAAATTTACATTGATGAAAGCTTGATAAATAAACTTCCGCCAAAAGATCGTGATGTGGCGATGGTTTTTCAAAGTTATGCGTTATATCCACACATGAGTGTTTATGATAATATCGCATTTCCTTTAAAAATGAGAAAGCTATCAAAAAATGAAATAAAATATCACGTAGAAAATACCGCTAGTCTATTGGAACTTACTCTGTTTCTTAAACGAAAACCAAAGGAACTGAGTGGTGGTCAAATGCAAAGAGTGGCTTTAGCAAGAGCACTAGTTAGAAAACCTAAATTATTTCTAATGGATGAACCGCTCAGCAATTTGGACGCTAAATTACGTATGCAAATGAGAACAGAGATAAAGAAATTACAAAAGAAAATAGGAATCACGACCATCTATATCACTCACGACCAGATTGAAGCTATGAGTATGGCAGATCAAATTATTGTTATGAACAAAGGAATAATCCAACAGATAGGGTCGCCTCATGAGATTTATTATAAACCTAAAAACCTTTTTGTTGCCAATTTTATAGGAAATCCACCTATGAATTTTTTAAACTTCAGTATATCTCAAAACTCTCAAAATATTAATCTTTATTCTTCTCAACTCGTTGTTAAAATTTCAAAAATAAATTTACCTCTGTCAGAAGAGATATCTTCTGAAGTTATTTTGGGAATTAGACCTAAAGATATTTTAATTTATGATACAAATTACAACAATGAAATAGATACCATATCTCTTAAAGGACGACTATTATTTACTGAATTACTTGGAGATGAGGTAATTTATGAATTTAAATTAGAAAACAATTGTATCGTTAAAGTTTCATCAAATACTGATAAATTTTACCATAAACATAACGATGAATTTAATTTGGTAGTAAAATATAAAAATATACATTTTTTTGATTCTATAACAGAAGAACGATTATTATTTTGACTAGATATTTTATAACTAATTAATTTAAATTTACATCTCAATATCAAAATTCTACCAATATATAATTGCCTAATTCAAGTATTAAAATAAAGGTTAACTTTCAATTAGGGATTACCTAAGCTAAACTTTTAAAATTCACTAAAATTAATAACTTCATAAAGATATCAGGAATATATTTTGAGGTGATTTCTAAAAAAATAAATTTATTATTAACTTGATATAGGGGAGAAACCTTTAACTTCTCACAATATATAACAATCGGTTTTCATAACTATAGAAAAATAAATAAAAAAAAGTTATAATTAATAAATGTGCTGATTAGTTATTATCTAATCCTTAAAAACTTGTTTGATCACTAAATTGTATGGATAATCTCAATACTCATAATTGTCTAGTATGTGGCTCAACAGTTACAGACTTAGTCTCTATTAAAGTTGAAAATGATAATGTTATTAAATTAGGAAAATTTTTTAATGGAAATTGGATATGTGATGATTGTTTTCTAAAACAAAGAGGAATAGAATCAGAATCAATATCTTATTCAACAGAAGAAAATGATAAATCTCAAGATATTGCATCATCAAGAGATGTATCTCCAAATACCCCTCCAGCTTGAGTTCTAATACGTCTATTGTAAGTGACCAACGAGATTTATCCAAATCAAAGTATTTTTCTATAATAAAAATATAATTATTGACTGTCAGATAGAAAATAATATTAAATATAGATATACTCTTAATTATTGGTAATATTAATAACTACTTCTAATACCCCTCTCACACTAACATAAAATATTTACATTAAGCAGTTTAAAATAAGTAAAATAAAATTTTCGATTTTATAAATCTCTAAGTTAACCTATTATGAAATCTAGGCTGTTATTGAGTCCTTTAAAATATGTTCAATTAGTTCATTAATATTAGCGCTTGCAACACAACATACTCGATCAGCACCTCCATAATATAAGAGAAGTTTATTATCAATTAGGACTGTACCAGTAGGAAAAACAACATTGTTAACATCACCTATTTTTTCGTAGTCTTCAACTGGTTCCAAGAGAGGTTTTTTAGTCCTCGCAATAACTTTCCGTGGATCATCGAGATCTAAAAGTGCTGCTCCCGCACGATAAATTTTGTCTGAACTTACACCATGATATATTAATAACCATCCTTTTTTTGTTTTAATAGGTGACGGGCCTGCACCAATTTTGAGGTGTTCCCAGTCTTGTTCTGGCTTTAAAAGTAACATAGAATTACTTATGATTGATTCAGAATTACTTATACTCAACCATATACTAGGCCGGCTTATCTGATAATCTGGATTACTCAAACTGGTAGGTCTATGTAATATGAGAAATGAACTATTATTAGAAAAATTACCGTCCATTTTAAATTTATCTGGAAAGAAAATTACATCTTTGTTATTATCAAAGTCTTTGGTAATAATACCTAATTTATCAAATTCATCATAATTTTTTGTTACTGCTAATGCAGAGAATATCTTCGGATGTTTTTTCACGTTCTCTGAAAGAACTACATAAGTAACAAAGATTTTATCCCCAATTTGTGTTATTCGTGGGTCTTCCATGCCATGTTTTTCATAATCTTCTGTTGGACGAATCGCGATGTTATGACGTCTATCAAATTGAAAACCATCATTGCTTCTTGCATAACCTATTCGGGAAATATAATTGTCGTATTCTCCAATTGCTCTATAGAGCATATGAACATGCTTGCCATCGTAAGACACCGTACAATTAAATACTGCCTTAGATTCCCACCAATTATTTTTATTGGGGATGAGTATAGGATTTTTTGAGTATCTCTGAAATATCGCCATTAATGAGTCCAATTATAATTTACTATATCACTATAATTAGTATTAGGTTGAATATTCCCCAATTGAAAATAGTGAACTTTCAACTATATGATTTTATATTATTTTTTGATCCAGTATTATTTTGGATTAGAAGAACTATTATAATATTCTATACTTAAAGTTCTTACTTGAATTTAAAAGATGATTCTATTAATTTACACCGAATGTTGAAAGGTAAAATAGAAATTCAAAATAGAGTACCTATAGAAAATATTTTTGCAAAAGAAAATAGCCTAATTAACTTAATTTATACTCCTGGTGTTGCATACGTTGCCTCTGCGATTGGAGAAAATAAAGATTTAGCCTATGAATTTACTTCAAAATGGAATAATGTGGCAATTATATGTGATGGGACTAGAGTACTTGGCCTTGGAAATATAGGTCCTGACGCAGCTCTTCCTGTAATGGAAGGGAAATCAGTTCTTTTCAAGTTATTAGGTGGTATAAATGCTATACCTCTCTGTATTGCAACTCAAGATAAAGAAGAAATAATAAAATTTGTAAAGTATATTCAACCTCTATTTGGTGCTATCAATATAGAAGATATAGAATCGCCTAAGGTTCTAGAAATAGTAGAGCGATTAAAACAAGAAATTTCTATACCTGTATTTCATGATGATCAACATGGAACCGCTATAATCACACTAGCTGCATTAATAAATTCTCTTAAAATTGTGGGAAAGCAACTGGAAAAAATTAAGGTTTTAATTGTAGGCGCAGGATCTGCAGGATATGGAATAAATAAAATTCTTAATTCGGCTGGTTGTAAGAATACAATAGTAGTTGATAGCAATGGTGCAATTTATGAGGGACGCAAAGATTTGATTAACAATCAATTTAAATCAGATATAGCAACTAATTCTAATCCTAGAAAAATAGCTGGTTCATTAGACTCTGTTATTGAGGGATCTGATGTCTTTATAGGTGTTTCAGGAATAGGTAACATTTTAAATAATAAAGTTATACCTTCTATGAATATTGATCCAATAGTATTTGCATTAAGTAATCCCTATCCTGAAATATTGCCTCCATCTGCTCTGGATGCAGGTGCAAAAATTGTGGCCACAGGTAGGTCTGATTTTCCCAACCAAGTTAACAATGCGGTGATCTTCCCATCCGTAATTCGATCTTTACTAGATCTACGTGTCAAATTGCTGGATGATAATTTGATGGTGAATGTAGCATATACAATTGCAAATTTAGTAGAAGGCCAACATCTCAAACCAGATTATATAATACCACCTATAAATGACCCAAGAATTCTTCCTGTTGTTACTCAGACTCTACGGAATGTTATACAAAAAACAGTGGCACAACATTATGAGAATAAATCGGAAGCTAATGAGGAAGAAAGGTTAAACATAAAATGAACTGATCTTTATAAATTTTAGGCTCTGTTAATTTAAGATAATATTCACCTCCTCTAATAACTCAAAATTATTATTATTATTTGCTATTGTATCATTATACATGGATACAAAGAATTGTATCCAGTTATGTACATGTAATAGATTACATTCAATTTGCACGCATGGATAGCAGTAATCAAAACTTTCTATTCTATCATTAAAATACTGGTTAACCGTTTCCATCAAACTTTTCTCCACGGAGGAATGCA
>JANWKP010000114.1 GCA_025451315.1 Nitrososphaerales archaeon
TAAAAATCAACACAAGTAGTAATAGTATCAAAAAGTAGTTTTAGTAGCAGTATGATATCTTTTTAAATTGACCTAATACTATTCGCATTATGGGCATCGACTCTATTGATGAGAAAGAAAAGTTGGTCATGAAATTATTAGAAGAGAACAAGAATTTTCAGGAGATAGCAAAGGCCGCTCATGTGTCTTTCAGTTTTATTTCAATGGTAAAAAAGAAAATGTTAGGTGAAGATACTACAGTTAATAAACGATTATCAATACCCTCTCAGGCTCTAAAGTTATTTTCGGAAGGCAAATCACTTATTGAGGTAACTATAACCCTTGACAGACCTATATCAGAAACTCGAGGATATCATAGCGACTTTCTTAGACTAAAAAATATGGACTATTTGGTTTCTCTTATTGAAGCTCATAGAGACATCCTCCCAACGGTATCTAAATTAATCAATCATGTTATACAGAACCCATCCACAAAAAATGATTTAATAATTGCCCTAGAATTAGTATATGACATTAATCGATTAAAAAGCGTTAAAAAAACTTTAGAAGAGAAAATTGAAATACTAAACGAAGCAAAAAACCATTTGTTAAATAGCAAAAGAAGAATAAATCAATATTAGTATCATAATGATTATTCGGATATAGATTTGATGTCGACGGAAGGATTCAATCAAATCGGGTAATATAGAATAACAATGTAAAATCGATGAATGGAATTACTCGCGTGGAGCGTAAAATATGACCGAAACCGCCGAAAGATATCCTTCCACAATTTATGTTGCAATGATAGGGCTTTACCAGTACTTTAATAAAGATAGTTATAGATATAATTGCGATTCCTAAAATACTCAAAATTATAATTTGTTTTCTTGTAATCATCCCAAATCTCTCTAACTTAATTCTAAATCAAATAAGAAACTAGGTATTTAAGTTTGGAAATTAAGCAAAATAAATCAAAGTCATTGCTATTGGAGCTTCTAAGTATAACATATGTTTTTACATTCCTGCAAGTAATTTGCTATTTGTTCTTTCAATTGTCCAGTTTTTTCCATTGTTGTTACTGCTATAGATTCCGGTGCTTCATCAAATGTCGATACATTAGCAGCGGGACAACAAAAGAAAGGCTCTCTTCCTTTGTCCAATCAACTGGATATTCCAAAGTAAATCCAAGGTGTGGATTGTCATATTCTAATGATTCAGTCAATTCATTTGTTAGAGGAATAAGATTATGTGTTTGTCCGTTAGTGGTGCGAATTTGCATTGATATCTAAAGCCTTAATACAAATAATGAGTGTTGTGAGTCAAATGAGTCAAAAATGTTCTTGATGGTTCATTTTAGTTAAAAACATCCATAAGATTTTAGTTTATCATATAAAATCTTATTTTCATATTTTAACTTTGCCAAAGATATAGGTGAATAATTCCTAACGCTTTTCATAATGCTCTTGATATTGCTATTTGGATTAAAACTTAAACTTCTTAGATTGTTACATTCCGCTAACCATCTCGAGAGCATGTTGAAAAGAAGTTCGTAATTGCTTATTCCCTTTATATTTACTAAATAAGGGATTATTATTCTCCAGAGACAGTAGTGTCGATAATCATCTAAAGGGGTATTGAGAAGACGTTCAATCCATCTAATTTCTCCATTGTTGGACCTGTGGAAAGTCTTCTTTTTAATGCTAATTTTTATTTCCTCTATCCTATTATTAATTTTTAGTTGTATCAACCAATCTTCAAAAATCCTCAGTATGTGATTAAACCCTTTATCTTTAATATCGTTTATTTTGTCTAATTGTATCGGTTTTCTATTCCATTTTTGAATTAGTGTTATTATATTTCCATATTTTGAATTAATTGTACCGGGTATTCTTAGTAGACATGATTTAAGTGTGGGGTTGTGATTCAAGTCTGCCTTACCATTCGAGAAATAGGATTGAGAAAACTTCATGAATAAATTTGTCAAGTTTTGATTTAATTCGCAAGCGTATGTGTTAAAGGTTTTACTTGTAAGCATTTCCTCAAAATGCACTGGCTGATAAACGTGGTAACCGCCACCAGTAAGAATTATCATTGGTTCACCATTTATTTCGTTCCTCATCTTGTTTATTGTTTTTTTCAATGCCATATCTAGTTGTCTAGATGGGTTTTTGTATTTTCTAAACGAGTTAAAATCTAGGTCAATCATGATTAATGCTCTCTTTGTACTATTTAGGCCATTATAGCCTGTATATGTGGGATAGGCGTTTAACCGGCAATCGAGATAAGATGAATTTCTAAATGAGGTTAAGATTTCCTCTTTAGAATTAACTTCGACTTGTCCTTTTGTTAGTTTTGTCATGATTTTAACAGGAAAAAAAGGTAACGTACCTGTCAACATAGAAATCATGTCACTCAGATTCTCATCTACTTTTGTACTTTCTATTTCTTGTGCTTGATAATTATACATAAAGTCATACCTTCAAAACATTTTCTCTATATCAAACTCATTTGACTCATTTGACTCATTTGTCTTTTCAATACATTTAATTTTGATGGGTAGATTTCTGTAATCATTCAAAAACAACTGAATTTTCTCTCTACTTTCAAAATATAGGTAGGTTATCTTTGAATTCCTTACTGGGGGATCAGTAGCTCCGAACTTATTTCTCAGTATGTGAGAAATCCTTTTCTTATGTACCTTTCCGTACAAATCTGAATCAAATTCAGTTGGATTACTAAAATTTAATTTGCCGTCTACCTTTTTAATGAACATTTCCCAAATTTCTACAAATGGAAAGACTCCATTTTCGTATTTGTTGAAGAGGTCAAGGACTACCTCTAGCAAAGGAGTTTCTATTGAATTCTCCTTTCTTTTCAATTTTTCTTTAATCAACCTCTCCATAACATTCTCAATCCGTTCTTGCAAATTTGTTTTGTAAAAAATTTGGAGAATTGGTTTGCATAATTCTTTGCTTCGTCCATCTAGACCAATCTCAATATCAGGGAATGTGCTTCCGAAGTTGACCAGTCTATAAATCAACAAAATCTTTCGTACTTCCATCAACATTTTCTTGATTCTTAAATTTCTAGAATTTCTTACATTTTTTACTTCTTTAATATCTAGTTGAGGTTTTCCTTTAAAGTTTGATATTATAAATGTTCTATCCAAAACCCCTTTTGCGATTACTGGATTCGGAATCCTTTCTGCAGCCATAATCTTAACACCGAAGGTATGGTAATGCCTTTGAATTCCTGATAAGTCAATTCTTTGAACGAGTTTACCGTTTTCATATCCATTCTTTAATATACTCATCATATCATCATTGGTGTCAATTTTTTCTGCCTCATCCATCACTAGGGAGCATTGACCGGCTTGAAGGGTACCAAATACTCTAAAAATATTTGCTGTTGTTGGGTCAGTCATATTTACAACCCTATAAGCCAACATTTCAAAGAAATTACCAACTACAGTTTTGCCATTACCATTATCCGAAACAAACAATGTATATGGGACGGTACTGAAGGAATCCTGGAAATAAGAAAATATGATTAATGCAGTAATAAAATCCAAGACAAAATCATGATGAACAATGAATTTTTCTATTTCGGCTCTAATTAAGGCGAATAGTTTCTCAATAGTTATTCTTTTTGAATGGATAAGAGAAATGTATCGTTCTATTTCCTCCTTGTTTTCAAAAACATAGGGAGGATAGGGATAATCTGAAAAAGGCATGGGTCGAATAGGATGTTCACTATCACTATCCAACTCACCTGTAAGTTCCAATTGGAGATTGTCGACGGAAATGAAATGAGAATTTCCATTAATAATTATGGATTCATATAATTTTTGCTCTCTAGTAAACTTGTAGGTGAAAATAGGACTATTAAGTTTAGTTTCCTTTTCTTTGTGGGTTTTTCCCATTGAAATTGGCAAAAATTTTTCGCTGTTAGAATTCAAAGTTTTATAAATGCTGCTTAAAATATCTTTGTCATCTAGTTCACGCTCTAGTAACTTTTCTCTTATCTTATTCCTAAATTCTGGTACATTCGTGCAAATATCAACTATTATGTCATCCTTTTCCGTACACGGAATAAATTTGATAACGAATTTGTTACTTTTGATATTAAATGAATGCAAAACCAGCTTGAACCATCCAGGCTCGAACCATTTAGGAATTTCCAATACGGCATCTTTATAAGTAAAATTATCATTACTAGTCATGGATTAGTCTCCTTAAGCGTTTCAGCGCGTAATCCTGTTAGGTACGTCGCAAACAGTAAGGGTGATTTAGTTCTACCTTTCAACATTACTCGACCTTGCTTAGAGGGTGACCAACCTTAATCCTAGGTCGAGTAGTCTTATTTTTTATCCTGACTGACGTCTTACATGTACTGCACGATGCATAGTATGTACTTCTTCCTTTGTAGGTCCATTTATTTCCGCATCTAGTACAAACTAAAATAGGAAACTTGACCGGATTGACTAGCATAAAAGTATGTAGTAGTATTATTATATATATACGTTACTAATATAAGGAAATAGTAAACAAAATATAAACAAAATATAAACAAAATATAAGGATTAGTTTTGTTTATATTATAAAATCATATAAAAATGGAAGTCAATCCCAATAAATCCAATTGCTCTGAACTATTTCTGGTTATTCTTGCTGCCAAGTCGCTCGTTAGAATTTCTATTCCCTTATTTTTGACTATTAGGGCAATCATTATCTTGGAATGAATTTTTTCATCAACTCGTTCAACGCCGGTCTTATCTTTTTTATTATAATTTCATTCATGTTAGGTCTATAATATTGATTGACAAAAACTGAACTACTAACCCTTCCTTGCAGCAAATCGATAATTTCTTGTTCGAGACCATAATTTCTTAAATAAGTAGCAAATACTTTACAACAATAGTTAATCTTTGAAATCATAAGTCGTCGGCTAAATAGAGAGAGCATAGATGCATAGCTATTTGAGTAGCTTGGTGAGGCTATATTGATTATTTCATCGTTAACTACACCGAAAAAGGAGGTTTATGTCATAGACCTAGTAAAAACATCCGATAAAAACAGGCACGTAAAATTCTATTCCTTTATCAAGCATATTTGTCAAGAAAATGATAAAAAAGTTGCTAATTCTTTCGAGACAAACGAAAGGAATCTTATGGGTTAGAATCTTGACTAATTTGATTATAGACAACCTGCAAGGACGGGTATGTTTTTTCATATATTTATTGACTGAATATACCTCCACTATTGTTGGGGTCTATTCCTTTTGAATTGTCTTGATTGCTAGACTCACTATTCTCGTTAAAGGTTCCACCTGTAGATGGGTCTATTCCTTTGGGAATACCTGAGTTACTTGAATCATCATTATTACTTAGTACTCCACCATTGTCTTTTGGATTGACATTGTCGCCGCCTTTAGTATGAGGTTGTTGTACAGCTGGTCCACAGTTGCTTGGAGGGGTAGTATTGTCACAAGTTGTACACCAATAATATGATGTATTAAGATCAATAGCACAACACTTTGTGGTGCCTATAGTACCATCGTTGTTAGGGGTACATGTATAGGGACTCATGTCTCGTGCATCTACATTACCTATAGTCAAAGTGCTTAACATTATCATTGAAATCAATGTTAATACTATTCCAAAAATTGCTTTATTTTGAAATCTTATCTTGTCAGTCGTACTCTAACTAGTAGCATTTGAATCATTTAAGCATTGCCAATTATTTCCAAAATTCTAAGATTCTTAAAATTATGGAATTGGAATATTATTATTTATACCATGATTTTTGTATTTCATAGCCATGACTGAAATTACCTATTTTACTTGGATATTTGAAGAGTGGCGTGAGATATATTTTGGGCAATCAATCTTCCTTCATTGTTATTATCATAATAGGAAATATTTTCTCAATATTTATTCCATCAAGATAATAATAACTTATAAAACTTAGCCTGATATCAAATTAAGAGACAAATAATGTCTAGTCTAGCTTTCGTGAGGCTTTGATTAGAAAATATAATTTTGAAATATCTTTTATATCATGTTGTCCAGTTTAAACATCTTTGCTTATCTAATTTTGATAATGGGAACATCTAATTGTAGATTTAGATTATTTCCCTAGTCAACTCATCCAACACTGGCCTTATCCCTTCCGCAATAATTTCATTTATGTCTGGTCTATAGTAGTGATTGACAAACACAGTACTGCTCATTTATCTGTGATTTTATTCGTCTTTAATTAGGACTGTTCTGAAAGGTTTTGTAAAATAAGGTCAGAAAAAAAGAGAAATAGTTGTTTATTTAAAACCAACGTTTCTAAATCAGGATGGAGGTTGTATTCCTTGGTTTGTTTGTAGGTCTCCTAAAATATCACCACTTGGAAATTTAGGCTTATTGTCACCATCATTAGGAGATTGTGTTGTTGGTGTGCAATTACCTTTAGAATCTACTGCTGAGTTATCAGGACACTTTTCTGTCGAAGGTGGTGGAGCAACGCCTGAGGGTGGGGGTGCTATAACACTACTATCGGGTATGCCTTTAGAAGTTGGAGTCACATCACCACAATCCCCAATATCACCGTTATCATCAATATCGCAAACCTGACAGACATTCCTTCCACCATTCGTATTATCCCTCCAGCAACAAGAAATGGTGTTTGACAATGGACTATTTTCGCATTTTCTATCTTGACATCCCCAAGGGAAGGGATGTGCAATGCATGGGTCAGGTGGTGCGGCAAATATTGGTTTAACAGAAATTGGGTCATATATCAATCCTACCACTAATCCCATGATTACAGTAAGCAAAACCATTTGGTTAATGCTTTTCATGGTAATTATCCTGCAAAGCTGTTATTAAAGACTTGGTTAATAATACCATAATTAATAGAATTTAATGAATCAATTCCTCTCTCAACTCATCCAACACCGGTCTTATCCTCCTAGTAATAATTTCGCTAATGTCGGGCCTATAGTAATGATTGACAAATACAGAACTGCTAATCCTTCCCTGTAACAAATCAATAATTTCGGGCTCTATCCCTTTGTTTCGTAAGTATGTAGCAAAGACTTTGCGACAGTAGTACATATTCATAACAAAATTATTATTTATGGATATTCTCTTTCTTAGGGAATTGTAGTAATGTTCCTTTACTGGGGAATTTTCTGCTATCTCTAGAATATTATCATCAATGATACTTACATAAGCGTTCTTAGTTTGTCTGAAAAAAACAGTTGGGAATTGATAATGTTTTAGCAACCCTTTCTCATTGTCTAAATACTCTTTTCTACTAGTTCTTAACAAATAAAGTGACCGCTGAGCTTCGTCAGGTCTTAAACCTGTAAGGGTATTAAAGAGTAATACATTCTTGTATTCTTGAGGCAGGACTGCAGAAACATCCTTAATCCACTCTATCATTGAAATAAGGTTGTTATCGTTATTTTCACTATTGAAAATTGATTTAAATACATTAATTGACTTGTCTGGCTTGGACCATTTTAGCTGATACTTCTTTACGATGTCTAGCCATTGGTCATATTTTCCCAAATACTTCGATAATGAAGCGAGAGCTTTCATCGTATGAACCTTGGAGCCATGGGACAGTTTTAGGAGGTCTTGTGCATTCCCAGTTTCAAGGATATAATAGAATTTTTTGGCGTATCCAACCTTATTTCTCACACTATGTTTTCTTTGACCTTCATTGATTAGGTATTTTCTAAAGTCATTCCACGTTTCATTTTTTTCTGAAGGTATAGATGATGATGACAATCTTACTGAATTTGGTAAGGTGGCTTTTTGGTCTGCTTCTGGTCCATAACCGTTATACCAAAGGTCATCACCTCTGGCATTTGATAGAGATTTTTCAAAATCAGGAAGGAAATTTGCAACTTTATCTTTAGAATTGCATGTATTAATATTAGAATTATCTTCAGAAATCACCGATGCTCCGGCCGGGATTTGAACCCGGGATCTGCGACTCGAAAGGCCGCAATGCTTGACCGGATTGTGCAGCTTTTTTTGCTACTACACCACCGGAGCTTCAATTTGAGTATTTTATAGATATTATAAAATCCTTTTTATTTGTAGATCCCACTATTGAGTTTGTTTTTCCAAGTATGTTTATTGAAAGACTAAGCTCATCGTGATTAATCCATTCTTTCCATGCTAGATTTTACGCTGAGAAGGAAAATCTAAGTATATGTACTCTCATATCTAAATATTGAGCAAGAGACTGGAACCTCCACAAATAGATTCTGATATTGTCGTGTCAAAATATGATGAAAATAGCATACGCTTTTTGGAAGAAGCA
>JANWKP010000115.1 GCA_025451315.1 Nitrososphaerales archaeon
AGTTGCATCCGAAATCCCAATTTGTTTAGCCAATTCTACAAATGGTAATGAGGAATTTTTACTCAAAACATCCAAGATCCTATAGTTAATATAATCTAAAAAATTTGGCTTGATATTCATATTTTTCAGATATCTTATAAAATATATTAATATTCATTTTAATTACTGTTTAAAATGTACTCTAAAAATCTGGCTCTGTTAACTTAACGATTTTTAGTAGTGCTTAGATAATTATTTTCATGATTAGAGATAAAGATATTGGACATTGTAGAGTATTGAAAGGTGGAAGGATTACCATACCAAAGGAAGTTATAGAAAAATTGGGCATAAAAGATGAAGATTTTGTAGATTTTTTACTTAAGATATGGATCAATTAAAATAATCAAATTCGAATTTGATTGGAAAAAGGCAATGAAACTAATCGATAGTTTACGAAAGCGAAAATTACTGCTAAGTTAACAGAGCCAAAAATCTAGTTTAAATTAAATAACCTATCAGCAACTAAAAACAGTCATATAAATGCAATATTCGCTATGTTCAAAATGTCAAAAGATACAGGGGATATATTTTCGACAATATTCAGGCGAATATCTTTGTAGATCTTGTTTTATAATATCAATTGAAGAAAAAACTTCTAGGATCATTTCAAAATTTTCAATGATTAATTATGGAGATAAAATTGCAGTCGGTGTTTCAGGGGGTAAAGACAGTCTTTCTTTGCTACTAGTTTTGAACAATATCTTTGAAAGAAAGAAAACTAGTGATATCATTGCAATTACAATAGATGAAGGAATTGATGGATATAGAAATGAATCTTTAAGAATAGTTAAAGACTTTTGTTCTAAACTAAATGTAAAAAATGAAATTTTTAGTTACAAAGAACTTTTTGGATTGAATATGGACGAATCTATGTTATTACGTCCTTCTGAAAAAATGACTTCTTGTTCTATATGTGGCACGTTTAGGAGAAGAGCTATAGATATAGCTGCTGATTATGTAGGAGCAAATGTTATAGCGACAGGGCATAACCTAGACGATCACCTTCAATCTTTTATGATAAATATTATAGCAGGAGATGTAAATAGAATAGGATGGATATATCCAGAACCGATTTATTATGGTAAAAATGAGGTAAAAAAAATTAAACCATTCATAGAAATTTATGAACGAGAAATAGTTTTTTATGCACTTCAACAAAACATTCCATTTCAATCCGAACAGTGTCCATATCAAGATGAAAGTATCAGAAGTGAGATAAGAGAATTCTTTAATTCTTTAGAGGAAACACGATCGGGTGTTAAATATAACACTTATAATTCTCTTTTAAAAATATCTAAAATACTAAAAAATTATGATAGTTCAGTGAAAAATAAATGTAGAATATGTGGACATGATTCGACTAGAGCCGTTTGTTCAGTTTGTAAAAATATCAAAATTTTAAAAAATGACTAATAACAAATATAATGTAATATCGTTAATTAATGATTGCGGAGGCAGGGAGGATTAGGGTGCTAGCCGTACCCTTCTCTGGAAATCGGCTTTATGCCAGGATCAGTAACTATTAGATAAATCCTTTGATGGGAATCACCTGCGTATCAAGTTAAAATGAAACTACGCCGAACTGGATGGATATGAGCAGCGAACCATGCGAAGGTGTGGTATTGACTGTTAATTCTCGAAATGGGTGAGGTCCGGGAGGGAGCAACCCTAAGGTGACATAACCGTGCTGGTTCGTCTACGTGGTGGATCATATGAGATACGAGATTGGGATTATTATCAAAGGTGGTACTAATAGGCTGCCTTCGCATTAATGGTAATTTAGAATATTATCGATTCATTATTTTGAGGCAATTTGCTATATTTTTATAACCAGTGGCGTAGCTTGAAAAAATCATCAATAGGTTCTTTTTTTAAAATCTTGATTAGTGCTTCAGCTTGTGGTACAGAAAGTAATGGTTTACTAAAATGATTGTCTGTAGCTATTCTGGGACATGCTACTTGAATATAAGCATCTATCCCTTTAAAATTTCTTAATCTTTCTTCAGTAATTTCTGTTAACGCAATTAATTGTGTATCCTTCCCCAAGACTTCCAGAGACTTTTTAAATTTCAATGCTTTTATCTTTGAGAATTGTCCTTCCTTTAAGCCTATTATTATTCCAATTTTGTTAGCGTCTTGCGCTTTATAAATTGATAAAATCGCTTTCTTTTCCATAATTCTGGCCTTGTCATTTACTAGTTGAAATTCATTAAAGTATGGATCTAACATATAAGTAGGCTTTTCTGTTGACATTGCGATACTTACAGAGTGAAACATACTTTGGCCTAAGAAAATATAAGCATCTATCCTGTTTTTAATATCATGGGCTGGGTAAAATTCACAGCCAAAAACTTGACCATCATTCAATTGTCCCTTACCATCACCAATTACTATTTTGAATCCATGATTTTCTAATATTTTTCTCGAAGGGTGTAATTGATTTAAATGCTGGCTATCTGTAACTATACCCAATATTTTATATTCTTGATTTGCTGGATCTTTAGCAAATTTCTCTACTACTACATCGAAATTCACATCATCGTATGCATTAATCATAATTACTTTTTTATCAATAGTTTCCATAGAAATTGTATGACCAATGTTAAACAATAGATCTGCACCTAACATATCTGCAGCATGCGTATTCACATCGCAAGATCCCCAACAGGTATCACCTATTATATAGGCTGGAATATCAAATAGTTTCATAATTCTCATTCCTGTGTCTTGCATTTTGGGAAATAACGCCTCTGGGCCGTTGAGCGCGACGGATAAAGGTTTTCTTTTTCTAATTACTTCGAAAATTTTATCTTCATCAATTAAAATCAATCCACAATCTCATATATATTAATAATCTCTCCCATATTATTATTCATATAATTATCAATCACGTTAGGCTAGTTTACTGTGTAAAAGGAAATAATATAGACGATTATTATCATATTGGTCTTGACAAAAATTGGAGATGTTTGTATCAATAGGAATTCTGTCAAAATCATGGGAATATTGAATCTTAGTCCTGAATCTTTTTATAAAAATTCAATTAAAATCAATCTCAATAGTATTTCTTCTTATGTAAAAAAGTTAGAGAAGGATGGAGCAGATATAATCGATATAGGGGCAATGTCAACTGCTACCTACCTAAATACAATAACTTCTTCTCAGGTTGAAATTTTGCGGTTAAAAAAAGCTATTAAGATAATACGTAACAGTTGTCAACTTCCTTTATCTGTAGATACTCCTCGAGCTAGGGTTGCCGAGGAGGCAATAATGATGGGAGCAAATGCGATAAATGATGTTTGTGGACTAAAATATGATCCTGAAATGGCATCAATTGTATCAAAATACAATATCCCAGTAATAATGGGGGCATATGAAAAAAACCCGAGTTCAATTCTAACGGCAAAATCTTTTTCAACGAAGAAAATCCTTAATGATAGTATAACAATCGCACAAAAAGCTGGTATTAAAAAAACTAATATTATAATAGATCCGTCTATCGGGTTTTTTAGAAAAGAAGGTAATAATCCTTTTTTTACAAAAATAACAAAAATACCATGGTATCATCGAGATATAGAAATTATCTCTAATCTGAAAGAACTCACAAAGCTCTATTTTCCCATTTGTATTTCTCTTTCGAATAAATCCTTTCTCGGACAACTCATGAATCTCAGGATAAATGAAAGACGTATCCCATCCTTAATAATGGAAGTTATCGCAGTCATGAATGGTGCAACAGTCATTCGCACTCATAACGTTAAGGAGACTGTATTAGCATTAGATACTTTACAATTGCTAAGTTGATATATTTTAAATTGCTTCTTCCAACCTGAATTTAATAACATTTAATTCAATTAAATTAAAACGGTTTAAATTGAAATTGATGCAAAACTTATAATTCTTCCTTGACTTACAAGAAATTGAATATTGAATATTAGAGAAGGTCTAACTTTTGACGATGTATTATTAATCCCAAAACGTTCTCCAATTATTTCTCGATCTCAAACTAATTTGAAAACCAGATTATCAAGAAACATCAGTTTGAATATTCCTGTTATCAGTGCCAATATGGATACAGTAACCGAGTCACCTATGGCCATTGCATTAGCAAGAGAAGGAGGTGTTGGAATTATACATAGATTTATGACAATACAGGACCAAGTAGATGAAGTTCTAAAGGTTAAAAGGTCTGAATCTGTTATGATAGAACAACCCTATACCATTAGTATAGATTCATCTGTAGGATATGCAAAAAAAATGATGCACGATTTTGGGATATCTGGCCTCCTTATTGAAAAAGATAAGAAATTAGCAGGAATCATTACTAAACGAGATCTTTTATTTGAAACTAATTTTGATAAGAATGTTACTTCAGTAATGAGTAAAGACGTGGTTTTCGCCGAATTGGGGACTACCATTGAAAAAGCTAAAGACATTTTACACAAGAACAGAATTGAAAAACTACCTATAATTGATAAAGATAAGCACATCATAGGATTGATAACTAGCAAAGATATTTTAAAAATGGAAGAGTTTCCTAATGCTTCTAAAGATAAAAAAGGGCGTTTGTTGGTAGGGGCAGCTGTGGGAGTTAAAGGAGATTATCTCGAGAGAGCAGAGGCATTATTGGATGCAGGTGCAGATGTTATGGTTGTTGATATAGCTCATGGTCATAGTGATAATGCCATAAATTGCGTTCATTTAATAAAAAAAGCATTCAAAGATTGTGAGTTGATAGCAGGCAACATCGCTACTAGCAATGGGACTGAGGATTTAATTAGAGCTGGCGTTGATGCTATAAAGGTTGGTGTAGGGTCAGGTTCAATATGTATAACTAGGGTTATTACTGGTTCAGGGGTACCACAATTAACCGCAATTTTGGATAGTGTAAAAATTGCTAAAAAATATGAAATTCCAGTAATTTCTGATGGAGGTATTCGAAATTCAGGAGATTTAACCAAAGCACTAGCTGCAGGTTCTTCATCTGTAATGGTAGGAAGCCTATTAGGAGGAACAGATGAAAGTCCAGGCAAAACACTAGTTAAAAATGGTAAAAAGTACAAGATCTATAGGGGAATGGCCTCTTTTTATGCTTCATTGGGAAGAAAGTATCGTGAAGAGGGAGAACAAATAAAGGAGTCAGACGAACTTAATGATTATGTACCAGAAGGCGTGGAAGCAATGGTATCTTATAAAGGAAGTGTAGTAGAAATTATACGTCAATTAGTTGGAGGTCTGCGTTCAGGGTTGAGTTATTGTGGCGCAAAAACTATCAATGAAATGCAACAAAATGCTGAATTTGTACGAATAACAACAGCTGGCTATATTGAAAGTCAACCACATGATGTTAACGTTATGTAATAATTTATTTTATTATAAGAGTAATCGAAATTTTAGATATTCTTCTTTATTTATATATGATATCAATTATTTTATTTATTCTAACTAAAACTTTTTCTTGCTTATATCATTGTTGTTAAAAATACAAGATCTATTAAATTATATAATGTAATTTTATTATCATATATCTATTGTCTATTGATGTAACAGTCCAGGTATTAAAGGAAAATGTTGGAAAAATTATAATGATTAAACTAAAAGGAGATAAAGTGGTTAAAGGTGTACTCAATAAATTTGATCAGCATATGAATCTTGTATTGAGCGATGCTACAGAATATAAAGCTGGAGAACAAACTAGATTGGGTAATATTCTCCTAAAAGGAGATAATATAATAATAATATCTCCACAAGATTAATTCTAAAGTTATTTGTTTTTCTTTGATATTTATAAAATGAATTAATTATTTTCATAAATTACTTTTTCGGTGCGTGGACTTTGGTCTTCATCTCATGTAATACATGATCAGTTCGCCCATCGATTGCCACGCACCGATAAAAGACTTAAAGATCACCCGAAAATTAAAGTGTACTGAGTATAACCATTTGGTTATCAGCATCAACCGTAACTTTTGTATTATTATTTAATGATTTAAAACTCGCACCTGTTCCATCTACAAGTGGAATATCTGAAATTGCACACCCTGATGCAGTTATAATGTCACATTTATTAGTACAAATAATTGCTTTTGGGTTGACACCATTGATTTTTAATGAATAAAAAACATATGCTCCTACACTACTACCAATACAGTTAGGGAAAATAAGAATCCTATTTTTAAGTGTTTGATTAAATAAATCATGCTCTTTGTCTTTTATCTCTCCTGATTTTGTATCTAACATTGAGAGCATATTTAACGGTTTAATCGATAATAGTGCTAAACCTTCTGCCTTTCCCCCAACAATTTTTTTGCAATATATATTCATCATCATTAAATTATTCACAGTATTCTTTTATTATAGATTTCATATCTTTTAAAGAAACATCAATTTTGTTTGAATGTTTCATATAATATGCGCATTTTATACTATTTGTTATGATTGAATCGTAATCATTTTTTGTTATTAAAGGAGTCAAACATGTGCAGGAATCACAAGTAATATCTGCTCCTGCCATTCTTAATTTATTGATCATTTCCTCGTTACATTCTGTTACAGAACGAGGACAAAATATCATACATGGTTTTTTGAATTTTTTTCCATCTGTTAAGTGACCAAGCATGTTTAGTTCGTGTAAACCCAATTGAGGACTTCCAAATACTATTAAATCTCCTTTTTCAGCTGTATTTAACTCATCTTTTACATGTGTTATTTCAGGTTTACCGAAAGAGATTCTTTCACAATTATTAATTTTATTAGTAAACATCCCACACATACCTGATGTTCCAATTCCGGCAGAAATAGCTTTTGAATTGATAATATCTAAACTTTCAGAATTTATTTCCAAACCTACACAAATATCATTTGCTATTTTTCCAGCAAAATAACCTAATAGGCCAAAGTCAGATTCTGTTTTTATGTCTATATCTGGCTTTATACTAACAGACGGTCTTCTAAGATCGTTAATTAACAAGTCAGAATACGGAGTCTTGCCCGTTATGGCACTAGCTAATGAACTCAAGGAACTTTCCTTATTTGACTTAATTCCTAATATAGAATTTACAAATACTGCTGCATTACTTTCTGCAAAACTAACGATCTCTCCTTTTTTTGGCAAATCGAAAATTTCATATGGGATACAAGTGAAAGAAGGTCTTACACCCAAGGATAAATAAGAATTTATAATTGACAGTTGATTAACTTTAAAATCTTCGGAAATCTTATTGTCTTTCTTTGAGTCAAATCCCATAGGATTTAGCGTTGTTGTGACTGTAACTTTAGTTTCTTTATCTAACTTTGAAAGAAATTTTACTCCAGCTTCTCCTATTGTGTTAAAATTAACTCCTGAAATATGAGCCCATTTGATAGGGATTAGTTTTGTTGCATTGTTAGCATTTCCTATTGCAACAAGTATTTTATAGGCTAACTTCAATCCATCTCCATATTCTCCTTGTAATGCTCCCTCCTCTTTTCTTGTAAGTTCCATTCTATAAATTCAGAAAATAAAACATTCTTGTCATTTAAAAGTTCTTATTATTTTTTTTAAAATTTCACATATCAAATATACAACTTATTAAATTTAACAAATAGTCTATTAAAAGGTTATTAATTATATAAAATGTGGATTTCTTAACCTTGTTCCCATATTATCAAGTCATTAGAGAAAAAATGGGTTATAGTACCGAAGAA
>JANWKP010000116.1 GCA_025451315.1 Nitrososphaerales archaeon
GATTCATATACAGACATGATATTAAGCCATTCGATTGGTTTCCTTCTTGTATAATCTAATCAGGTCACTTTTGGAATACTTCCCAATAGTTAGACATTACACGAAATAAGCATGCTGACAAATAGCTTTTACAGTTGATGAGATATGATAATAATGATCTGATTAGGAAATATAATAAATGGTGTATATATAAAAACCTTAGGTAAGACTATAAGCATATCTCCATTATTCTAAAATGTTTTGTTACTCTAGGTTAGGATTGTAAACAATATTGTGACCTTTAGGGCCAATCCGATTTTAATTCCTTTTGACTAGGGATGGGAAGTTTTGCTTATTCCTGAACTACCAGCGATTAGTGTCAGTTGGACTGTATATGCAGCCTGCTTTGACAATCCACCATTGAGACCTTAAACCTCTATCATATCTTTTTTTATTTTTTAGTTCAGTAACAAAGAATATTATTTTTAATAAATTCAATAATTCTAATTATTATTCGATTCAAAATATATAAAAATACTTTTCCAGGTAATCAAAAATAATTTAAAATAAGTTCTAATAATAAAAGCTATATACTATTTAACAGAACCCTACTACATGGAAGTTTCTACTCCCGACTAACTTTACAGATAATATCTTAATTGATGTTCTAATTTAGCTAAAGATGTATGTATTATTTAAAGAATAGTGAAAATATGTATGAAAATGCTAATACCTTTAACACAACTATCAAAAGTAAAATCAAAATGAATGTGTTTTTACTCATTTTCTAATAAGTAGTGATATTGTAAGTATAGTAAATCCAGTATAATGAAGAAAACTGTTGAATTTCCCATAAAGAAAAACTGATTCTTGTTTTAATGATAATGAACTTAAATCATACAATATCAAATATTATTACATTAATATAATAAGTCATATGGTAATTATATATTATAGGTTATATTTCACAAAACTCAAATTGTTAATTGAAGAATAAAAAAAATTTGTGAATCTGAAAGGAAAAAGTCACCTGTTATAACCACTAGTTTGGAATTTATTTTTTTATTTGAAACTATAAGTATTGTAACATTATTTATTACTAGATGGAACCAACGAAAAAACCTAAAGCAAAATATTTTTTAAAAGACAATTCTATAGAAGTTGAGAAAGTAATTAATGAGTTTTTATCTGAGCATGACACGGTATCAGTTAAGGGTATAGCTATGGATGAAATGGGTGTAATGCTGCTATACGAAGAATAATAACTAGATGAGAAAATGGCTATTTACGCAGTCTTGAACGGCGTATACTATAAGGTGTAGATAAAATATTTTGTTCAAAACTTCTATAGACGGATAACGAAAAAGCCTTTAAAAAGTAACAATAATAAAATATTACTTCCTAATAACTCATTAAATTAATTATAGATTGTAAAATAAATGGTATGCAAGGGAGTATGTTCCCGCCATAAAGCTATGAGACCTAGTACGGGTAAAAGATATTTGACAGGACAAAAACGTTGTCAGGTTTGTCAAGTTTTTATTAATTGGCCAGGATTTTTTTGTCCATGTTGTGAATATAGATTAAGAACTAAACCTAGAAATAAGAAATATAGATATAATCTCATATTAAGTTACAATCTCAAAAATAAAAAATTAAATAGATAAAAGTTAAGCCATATTTAATATTCAACTTTTAGAAGGATAATATTATGACTAATGATAAGTGAATCTAAATTATAAAGTGAAGTTAAATACTTATTTTTGGGATACTTTTATTCCATTTCCTTTAGAAATTCCTCTGATTTTTGTGGGTCTAACTTTTTAACAATCCATTGTAACATCTCTTGGTTTCTCTCTTCTTCTTTTGATTTAGGACTGCCAATATACCATAAATAAGATAATCCCGCAAGTTACCAAATTAACTGTAAAAACTCAAATTGCCATTTTAATACATTTTTAATAGAATTTTTTTTATAAAAAGCTGCTTTTATTGATAAAATCATTTTTAGTAATGAATTCTATCATCAAAAAATATTCTAATATCAACAATTTTTTATTTTATATTCTCCTATTATTCATGTTCAAGAATGGTCTTGAGCTTCAATTACTAGGTGTTAAAGTTACCCTTAACACCCATCTATTTATGTTACCAACAATCAGGTGATGCTAAAAAGCCATACCTTGCACAGTATTCTAGCGTTGTTTCGGAAGTTGCACCTTTAAAGCGTCATATACTACAATGAAAACTAACATACCAATAAAAAATAGACTTAATCCACTGAAAGCAAATTGTATTATCGTTTTTAGTGGTTTTAGCTTCATGTGGAATCCATATGTTATAATACTATGTGTATAAATTCATAGTATGTTTGTCATATTGTGCTATGAGATTTTTATCGGTTAAACTATATCAATAACATAAAGAATTTTAAGAAGATTGACTAATAATGCTTACTAATCAAATCACAATAGCAACTAAACTTGAACGATAGAGAGTTATCAGACTTATGCATCGCTTTGATAATTCGCCGTAACAATTCTTTTTTTTTTCTGATAGTAGATATTATATCCTTAAATAGATTTTGATTTTAAAAAATAAGTTTCCAATAATAGAATATATTCGAAATAATAATAAATAACACTGATTATTAGATTCATTTTCCCTTCGAAAACAACTAATTCCTACGTGAAATCCTATATGAAAGACTTCCTCAAGTTATAATAAAGAAATTTTGAATCTACTTATACCAATAAAAATGTTCATCAAAAAACCTCCTGCACGGCTAAGAAATACCAATCATTCTTTCGGGAGGTTTATTAATATATATAGTCAAAATAATTATAATTTAACTCATTTATTATTATAATTAATTGTACAGCTTTTGGTTAATTTGTTACTAATTGAATAATAAGCCCAAATTAAAAGCAGTATGGAGACTATTCTAAGTGGTATCTGATAATTTGAAAGGAAAGTCAATGCAGATACACCTATTCCACCCAATGTAGTCGATTTAAAAGAGGTATCAAAAAACCTCAGAATATTCTTGATAAAAAATCAACAATCTTTTATTCTACCTTCTTATTATAATACACCAAAAATAATCTGTTTGAGCAATTCATCACAGTGGGTGTTAAGTAGGCAAATCTAACACCCATTAATAACAACATTTCACAATACACGATGTTTTAACAGCATAAAAAATAGTTGATTAAGTGTTATATTGTTATAACAGTAGGTTGTCAGTTAAATAAATTACCATCATCCAATTTTATGGTATTGGTTACTGGCTTTTCAAATGTTACTATTATAGTTTTGTCATCAAATGAGTCCAGATTGTGTAATATAAAATTCGTAATTCCTTCTAAAATAAATTTATCTCCATCTTTTTTACCATGAACCACAAATTTTAATTTACCTTCCATTACCGAGTACTAGAAAAAAATCATTGATTGTTATTATAGTTTATGAAGCAAAATCAAAAAAGTATATTCAATATTATAAAAACTGATTAAATTGATAACATTTTTCACTATTATTATTATAAATAATAAATAGCTATTGAATTATACAATAATCATTCTCTAAGTAAAACATATAGTATATGTTACTAAATGATTCTACCAATTTTAAATATAATTAGAAAGTTAGTTAACAAATATGCATAGGTCAGCATACAAGTTCGGAATTTCCTTGATGGCTTCATTGATAATATAATCAGCATTAGCAATACCAATGAGTAACATGAATCTTTTTTCAGACGCAATGGCATCAGGAAAAAATCACGATAAATATGACAATTACAAAGAATACGAAAACTATTATTCTGATGATAATCAGTACACACCAGATTATAATTACTATTATGAACCAATGGAACAACAACAATCAAGTTATGACTACAACAACAACTATGGTTATGATGATACTAAACAAGTATCTTATAATGATAGTTATGAAGATATGAAAAAATATAGTACATATCCTACAAAAGACAAGAAATATGTCTGTCAAACAGGACAATTTCAAGGATTCTACGTTGAATCTGTTGAATTCTGTAAGCTAAAGATTGCACAAGGCCCAGCAGGCCCACAAGGTATTCCTGGCATACCTGGTGCTATTGGACCCCAAGGTCCAGCTGGTCCCAACGAATTAAACTCCACAAGTTTCTATACTATATTAGGTGATTTTACTTCAGAATTCTCAATTGCTTTTTGCAATAGTGGAGATACTGCGATATCAGGAGGACACCATGTAAACGCAAGTGTCACTGATAATGTGAACATAGATGTATCTGAGAAAGTTCCAACTGGTGAGGGATGGCAAACAGAAATATTCGATTTTGGTGGTAATGCAACAGTCCAAACTTCGGTAAATTGTTTTAACAATCCCTAATTTTTTATTTTTTTATAATACTATCTTCAAATGAAAATATATATCTAAAATATTTTGAATATTACAACAAAAATAATTCTCTAAAAAGTTTCTAACAATAAAATCTAAATACATGATAGTATTATCTCTACAATAGACTCCTCTTTTAGCACCGCTATCGGTATTACTCCATCCTTGGCATATTTCGAGTTCCTAAACTTTCTTTTCATTATTTATTGAGCTTTTAATGATTGAATTAATAATCATATTGCATTACAATTTAGTTGTCTTTCAAGCTTTGGCTTTTTCTATATTTGTAACAATCCTTATATTTTTGCTAGAAGTTATTTGATTAAATGAAGAATTTTAATGTATGTAAAAGATGTCGTCATCTAAGAGAGAATTATCTTTATGGTGTAGGTTATATTGGTGACAATAAATGTATGACATATAATTGTCCTCAATTTATGAAATAAATCAAACGACTTTTTACAGATTTATTTTAAAGTAGGATAAACTGAAATTTTTTTGTTATTCTTTATGTTTTGTTTTTCAAATAAAAAATGTAATAATGTTTATCTGATATTTTAATCATATATTTATATCATTTGATTGTTGAAATATAATGTAGATATATATACAGAAAATTATTTATTATCGACTATCAGATATCCATTAATGAGAAGAATATTATATATCCAAATATTCCTCAGTTTTATTATACTTTTTATAGGCATAATTTCTTTCCTAAAATTTCAAGATGATAGAATAATATTTGAAAGAATAATTGCACAAGAAGATGATATATCAACAATAAATAACAATTCTCTATTATTATTACAAAACAATAATCAGACTGAATTATCAATTTATAATAAAAATATAATAATAGTCCAACTTTTAGCAAATCAGCTGGAAACTAAACTCAATAAATCTGCTGCAACATTAGAATTAGCAAGTGAGTTTCCTCAAATTAAGGCTCTGCCTAATGCAAGTTTAATCAATCCTTCTTTTCATGGTATTCCAAAAGATGCAGATATGGAAAAAAGACAAGTAGCACAAAATTTTTTATCAATTGATAAGGATTTTGGAAGAATTTTCTATTTAATGCCAAATGATGATATGTACTTCGAAGAGCCTTTTTCAGTTCAAGAAAATCTCACTAGAGATAACTTTGCATTTAGAGATTATTATAAAGGAGCAGTTTCTACTGGCGATACCTATCTTGGAAATGTGATAATATCCGCCTCTTCTGGTCTTCCCCAAGTCAATATAGCTATACCATTATACTCTTCTGCTAATGGTAGTAAGAACAACAATACCGAGAATTTGATAGGATTACTTATAGGTGACCAGGACATTCCTTCAATTAACAATTTTTTACAATCTCTTCCACTATCAGAAAATGAAACTGCAGTATACGTTGATAACAATGGCCAGATTATTGCAAGCTCATCATCATTATCGCCACCTTTATCATCACCTATTATTAGTAATCAAGGTCAATCATCAGCAGATGATGGTGATTGTAACATTTCCTCTCTTCAATCTTTCAAAGATGTTATAGCTGACAAATCAGGATATAACATTGAAAATATCAATGATAAAGAGATGTTAATTCTATACGCACCAGTCAAATTCAAATCAACAATATGGGGAGTACTCTTTTTCTCTCCTTTATCGAATGACAATAATAACAAATCAATCACTTAATTGGAAAATCTAATCTTAATATTATTCAAAATGACTCAAATTAGACTTCTATTTTAGAATAGCTATCGGTCTTACTCACATATGTCCATAATACCTAAATATTCTACTTGTTATTGTTGTTATTCTGAATATATTACCTCAAATTAAACAAATAAATGCACTAAATCTAAATAAATATGACTATTATATAGTCATTATACATACGGTTATATACCTTAGTGACTCATATATATACATGTCAACAAAAGAAAATACAACTAAATTTAACAACACTAACACGAATTTTAATGAAAGAACAACTAACACCTTAAATCAACAACAAGACGCAATAAACAAGACACTAGACAACACATTAAATAATATAAAAAGAACAACTGATGAAGCTACACGAGAGATTCCACGATATTCACAACGTATTGCTGAGTATCA
>JANWKP010000117.1 GCA_025451315.1 Nitrososphaerales archaeon
GAGTCGTACTTGGGATCATTTCGTGGGTCTTGAGATTTATCTTGTCCTTGTGGATAGGAGTAGGTTGTTGTTACTGTAACGTCTACGTAATATTTGATCTTATTACCATCTCCGTCATTACCGTTATCATTTTGTTCTGTAATTGCACCTGACACGCCATCAAAGACATAGGTTTGATTAGGTGCTAGGTAATAATTTGCAACTAATCCGTTGTCAAGTTCCATACTGAAGTTTTTGGTGTTTGCTGGTAGATCAAAATCATCAATCGCCTCTTCATATGCTATTGACGATTTAACATCTTTCAAGTCATATCCAAATAGTGGATTTGTTATTGTTGAAAAAAGTAGTAGGAAACTTATTGTTGCTACCGTAGCAAAAAAATAATTATTATTGTTTAACATCCTATTCATTTTAGTCTTGCCTAATTTTGGAAAAGAAATTCATTCTCCCTGGTATTTTGTTAAGAGATTGATAATATATATTTTCTAATAGCAATGGCTTTATTGTTACCTTGCCATTAGATAATAGTAATATGAGTGAATTCCTATTTGTAATGGAAATCAAACTGATTGTCAAGAGGTCACTCTGAATGATGCAAGTACTGTAAGCCAAATCTTTTCCGTACCACAACAACAACTTATTGATACAATTGTAATAATTATTCACAGAAATGAATAACAAACTGGATTGAAGGTCTAGGAAGAGGAAGAAGTAAATGTAAGAGTAAAAGAAGCAATACAAAGAATTAATGAAGAACAACTATGACAGCATAAGTTAAGAAATTTCAAAACTCCTTTACATTGAAGTTGGTTTCAAGTCTCTCCATGAAAGATTATGTCAAATTGCTATTTTGTTATCTTAATAGACAATTTTTTGATCATCCGTTTGATTTATTCTATTCATTTGGTTTTTGCACCGCAACTGAAATAATACAAATATTGCATATAACACCAAATAGAGAGAAAATTATAAATACAAAGGAAGTCGATTAATATGACCACTCTAAATCAAATCTATTAATTTAAACCTGTTCCTTAATGTAATTAACTTTAGTAGTAAACTAAACCTTTACTAATGATGTCAGAATGTAAGAATATACTTAGACCATGTAGAAATTTACTCATTAACATATGCATAGGGTTTTAATGCGGGTTTCATGTCTTCTCTAAATTTTCTTAGAATAGTGTTACCATTATATAGTATAATAAAAACAAATTATATAAATATATCTAGTCCTCCCATCGTGTCTCTTTTACCCCTTTTACCACATCGGATAAAAGTTTTGATCAAGTATATTGCAAGTAATATCTAGCAAAATATACCTATGATAGTTAAGTATACTTACGAGCAAGTAAGCAAAAACAGAAGAGTGGTAAGCGCGGAAAGTGGGAATACGCTAATTGCAGTGGTGTATTCATTTAAAAATTTTGGCTCACAACAAAATCGGAAACTAAAGTCGTATTCTAGATTTCTAAGATCAACTAAAAAGTTCCTAATTATCAAAACGGAGTATAGTGGTGATTACAGATGAGAAAATCAAAAATTAGAGTTTTAATCATAAAAAAGCGTGGGTTAGAGGGAATGAGACATGAGGATAATAGCCCCAATAAATCTATGAAGATGATTACCATTGCATACAATGCACTTTTTGATAGTCAAAGTAGAGAAGAACATAATCATCTTGATTAATTTAATCACTTGTTTTAAGTAAATTGCTTAAGCATTTCAAGTATTTTTCTTGTTTCGAGCACCATTATGATTGTGATTAATTTAAATGAATTATTGAAATTTGCTCTTTGAAAATAATAATTGAACTCAATTATTAACCAATTAACTAAAACTGTGGGTTAAAACTAAGGCTAAGCACACACAAATAAGCACCCATCAGAATGAGGATAGTCAATAATCCTCAATATTATGTAATTTAACTAACACAACCTAATTGACATTCTCTTGAATTAATCTTAAATATGCTAATAATTTACAAGAATGATTAGAAATATGAGAATTATATGCTTGTTTTTTATTCTACTTTTAATTACTGGAATCAGTAATAGTTTACCGAATATATTTGCTCAGGGAAACGCTTCATACTATTTTGAGAAGGGGAACGAATTCTATGCCAATGGCGATTATGCGAACGCACTCAAGAATTATGATTATGCAATTGATTTGAATTTCGCTTTTAAAGAGGCATATTTCAACAAGGGCTTGTCTCTATTAAATCTTGATAGATATAATGAAGCTGCAGAGGCATTTAAAAATGTACAATTCTATGAGCCGAATGATTCACAGGCCACATACAATATGGCGCTTTCCTTGCATCTTAGTGGAAAGTTTGATGAAGCTGTAAAAGAGTTTGAGAAGATTGAAAATCTTTATAAAAACAATTCAGACTTTTATGACTATAAAGGAGATTCACTTGCAGGAGCTGGCAAGGACTATGAAGCAATTATGGACTATAATAAAGCGATTAAAATTGATCCTACTGACGTATACGCTTATATCCATAAAGGAATATCCCTTGAAAATCTCAAAAGTTATGAGGAAGCCATTGAATCATACGATGAAGCGCTTCATATTCAACCAGATTCACAACCAGCATTAGTTCTAAAGGCTGAATCCTTAATGAACATTCAAAATTATTCCGAGGCTTTACAACTTGTAGATAAAGCCATTGATCTTGATGCATATAATGCGAATGCTTACAATATTAAGGGACTTATCCTTTTGGAAATGGAAAGATATTTTGATGCTCTTGATTCATTTGACAAATCAATAAGAACGGATCCGGCTAATCCTAACCCATTAATTAACAAGGGGATCATATATGACACGATTGGACAACATGACGAAGCTATATCAAATTTTGATAAAGCACTTCAAATCGATCCTAATAACCAAATAGCCAAAGATAATAAGGAAATTTCTTTATCAATGAAGAATTCATGATCTGTTTATTATAAATGAGATCATCGTCTTTATCTTATATTATGGCTGCACTTTATCATTTCCTATAAACATTATATTCAACTACAGATGGGGCGGTAATCAGGTTTGACCGATAAGCCAACCCTAATTTATAGTCAAATTTGTTACTAGTCCCCACGGGCCCGAACCCTATATGAATCAAGAATATACATGATACTAAGGCTGTATAGGTCAGAACCCTGTCCGAAGGACGTAAATTCGAGTCCCAACCCCCTATCCACCAATTTTTTCAGAATATTTGACGATATATTTGTTGATATGATCCAATTTGGATGACAAATATCCAAAAATGAAAGGATTAGCATCTATAGATATCAAATATCTCAAATTGTCTCCTCGAGAAAGGCGCCGGGAGAAGGATTTGTACTCCCGAAGGTAATAATTAGAAGACAATTAGCCATCGAAATCAAATTTTAATAATACAATCCCCAAGATAACCTAATGGATTCGATTCCCACTCCTGATATTCAGTATATTCTTTACGTGACAATCTACTCAGGAGCCTATAGATTTGATCCACCATTTTATCTTTTAGCGATACTGTCCCATTACTGTTCCGTTTACATATCCAACTAACCCATCGCCATCAAAACCATAAAAATTCATTTGTAAATTCAAGTCTGGTATTTCTCTCTCTTTCATCAACTTGATTATTTCAGAATCCAAAGGATTGTAACCATTTATGTCCAAGGTGGTGTTATATGTCACTTCCATATAGTAAATGGGCCAAAGAGATCTTTTAATTCTCAATAACCTTGCTTTACTTATCTCATCTTCCTCTAATTTTAACTTTTGAATTCTAGAATTAAGCAAAGCTTCAAGTGGCATGGGAAGTGGTAAACTTGTGTTATGTGCACCACCTCCGCGTGGAAGGTCTCTGGCTTGACAATTAATGAAGCCATCGTCGTCTCCTACATGAAATTCAAAATTCCTGATAGGTTCGAGACCTCGTGCACCCTGACTCCCATCAAAATAACTCTCATTTCCTAAGTTGATAGGATGGCCCACCAAAGAATCATTAACATATTGACTATCAGAAATAGCATTGATTATGAGAACACCAACTTCAGGTGCATGTAACCTTGGTGATTCAGGATTGTTAAATCTAATAATTCGATCTAAATCAGGCTCCTCTGCGTATGCGTAGGTCCAACCCAAATTACCCCTTGGTTCTGTAGCAGGGTCATCATTAGTTGCTAGTCTGCACTGAAAAACACCTCTGAATCGAAAACCCAAATTATGTAGTCCCCTGAATCCTAAATTTGCTATGTTACTTTCCATCAATATACTAAAAAAAACTTTTTAATAAGTCTTGTTATTGTCAATACCATACAAAAGCTTGTTTACTCAAATTAGTTAGAGAATTTGAACGCGCGATCCAAATAATCCAAGAACTATCAATTACATACTGATATATTCATATATATATATCGATTAAAGGATTGAAAGTATATTCATAACTAGGTCAAATTCCATCTATGCCCATATCAAAAGGGTAACCAACTGTCTGTTATCCATTTGTGATAGATTGTCAATAGTTATTAGTCACGGTTCACTTCTGTTTGTATCGCGAGAGATTGATAAGAATCGAATAGATTTTTGGTGATCATCATTAACCTGTACATTTATTGCATCCTCATTAGACTATCTATTTCATCTAATTTCAACAATTACCATTCGATTTTGTTATTAATATTGTTTATATTCTAACATAGACTTTGTTCATCCTAGAATCGAAAAATGCATTATACCTCCTCTTACTGAAGCGTCAGAGGACTTGGGATTTTCCGATTTCTGAAATTTCAAGAGCTCGTAAGAATAGAATATTAATTTAATTATTACAATCCCCAAGATAACCTAATGGATTCGAATCCCAACCAATTGGGTCTCATTTTTGCAAAGCATTCTTTTTGATTTCATCCATGACTTCGTCAATATAGTGTTTTATCTCGTCAGCAGAAAGAGACGATCCAACACTCGACTCAGCAAACAATTCTTTTTTGTTAGTCTCAAGGAATTTTACCTTATTGATAATCTCATCCTCTACCTCTGCATCTCCAATATTACCTAAAAGATTTGACCTTTCTATTACCATTTTTCTAATATCTTTGCGAAGTTCGACATCTTTTGAGATTGATATTGCTGAATAGCTTAAACCAAAGAGCATTAGATATGCTGATATCCCTACAAACGAAACATTGGCAACGCCAAATGGAGGATAAGAGGTCTGGGAAATGGTAGCTTCAAGTACGGTAAACAACAAAAGAAAACTACATGCCACCATCATAGTAAAATCCTTTATTGGATTCTTAACTCGAATTGAGTGCGATATTAGCCAAAAGCCTATTCCAAATAAAAAACCGCCGACGCTTATTGAATATGTATAAAATAAGAAATACAAAATTGGGTTAGGAACAGTTTCTTCGTTAATAAATGGATCATAGTAGTTCCAGTAATAACTAAAGAAATATACCAATGCCAGGCTCATCAAACCCCAATATTTTATCCTGCCAATACGTCTTACATTATAGAGTAACAATAATGCAGTTCCGATCCAAGATAAAGTGAAATATACATCTACAGATCGCAGTTGGGCATCAAATATACGATATTCAATTCCATATGGTAGTGGATAAGGTTCGTAATTATTTCTCGTCATGTTCGTAGTATCTGGAGTTATCTTCGTGTCAAATAACCCCGTTGACCCATTTGTATAATCGAAGGCCTTGTCAATAATATCAGCATTAAAATACAAAACATTTGTTATTGCATTAAATGAAATTGCAGCTACCGCAAGGCCATAAATGAGAACTATAATACTCCTCTTGATGAAGAACCAGGAAAGAAATCTTTTTGAGAGAAGACCCATTAAGAACGCAGCTAATCCATAACTTACCGTATTAATTATTAAGAGCCAGAATATGTTATATGAAGAATAGAAGATCACTTGTAGGATTATTATTACATTGATACCGATGACAGAATAACTCATGACACCTACAATATTATCTATTACGCGAGTATAAGGCGGCCTAAAGTTAGAATTTTTAAGAATTGATCTTGTTTTGCTATAAAAATAATATTGACCAAATGATGAAATTGATGTAATAACTACGAAAGTAATAATACCAATACTAGATGCAACTTCATCAGGTAACAGATCTGTTACCTTGCTTAACCCAAGATCAATTATCACCGAAATATATACTGCTAGGAATACTATGAATAATTGTGAATTTTTTGCCTTGAGCCGGCTCAATAAATCTATTGGCTTTTTGTAATCCATTTTAACTACTCATTTTTCGTGTAGAGAGATTTAATTCATCTCTCACTATTAGATACCTTTGCGATATAAGTTGAATATGTCGTATTTTCATAAAATTGACCAGCAATCCAAACTGATGATGGATCGGTTGGATCGGGCACAGCAGAGAAGTAATCTCCGTATCTGCTACACGGATGAGTATCAGTGGTATTGAATTCTGACTTTCTAGTGCAGGTAATGTCATCTCCAAGGGAAAGACGTTCTGCTTCTGAATTTCTGGTCCCTTGCTTGATTAATTTTGAGGTGATATTCGCTACTTGAGCATCATC
>JANWKP010000118.1 GCA_025451315.1 Nitrososphaerales archaeon
AGAGGACATAATCTTAGTGATGCAACAAGCCAATGTATCAAAAGAAAAAGCAGTTCAAGCCTTGACTGATTCTAAAGGTGATATAGCTCAAGCTATCTTAACTCTAACTACATGACTATAAATAATTATATCTTATTTTATTCATTAATTATATCAAAGAATTATTTGAATTTGCGATATTATACCATTTCATAGTTATTATATTCATACCATTTGTTTGATATATTCTTGATAAACAAGTAATGCTGCAACCGTTTTACAATCTATAATTTCACCATTGATGCATTTTTTTAATGCAGTTTTTAGGCTTAGTTTTTTTAATTTTATATTTTCATCATCATCGCTACCTTGTTTATTACTCATTTTTTTTAAATTTGTTACTAAAAAAATGTACATTAGTTCTGTATCATAGCTTGGTGCTAAATACCATTTAGTTAAAAAAGATAATCTACCTACGTAACCTGTCTCTTCATACAATTCTCTTCTAGCAGTCTGCTCTTTAGTTTCTCCATCTTCTATTTTTCCAGCAGGTATTTCTAATAGAGTCCTTTTTGCTGGATGTCGATACTGAGTGATTAGAAGAATATGTGAATAATCGATTATAGGAACAAGTCCAACTGATGGAGAATGTTCAACAATCTCTTTCTGAATTTTTTTGTCTTGTAAGATAAATTCATCTTTTCTAATTGATATCTTTCCAGCATAGACTCTCTTACTATGTAATAATTTAACTTTGTTCATTTGATTCAACTATAAATTGAGAATATTTTTTATTCAAAGTAAAATATACTTTCCTGCATTATTAGAGTTATATTAAACTATATTGATAAATAAAATAAAGTTAATTTTATATGATATTTGTTTAATTCTAATATAAATGAAATATATTGACGGTGATGGCAATATTCTTATTCCTAAATCCGTCAGGCCTATAATTGATTTTACTGAAACAAATCTAGGAAGTAAAAAAGGAGCTAAAAAACAATACAGATATGGAAATTTACATATCAGAGAATATGAGAGTTATTATAGCGTACATATGGATAAAGTCGATCCAAGAATCGATCCCTTTGGACATCTTTTAAAAGATGCTCCAGAATACCTTACATGCGCGGTCTTGGCTAGTACTATTGGTCTAAAAGTAGGTACATCAATTTATAAAAAAAGAAAAGAAAAAGATTATGGTAATCCATTAAAAGCATTACCATTAGGAATTATTACGGGTATTTTAGCTGGAACTACAACATATATAACCACATATCATTTGCATAAGTTTATTAGAAAAGCAAAACTAAAAAAATAAGAAATTTTGAGTATTGTTTAAATATTTATTTCCGAAATGACAAACAATAATACTTCAAAAATTAAATTAATAAAAATCATTATAAAGTTACTACCGATAATAATCAATTTTAAGAGAGACAGAAAAGAATGGGTAAAACGTGAAGGAAAAAATGTCGATGAAAATAAATATAGAAAACATGCACAACAGGCCTTGAAAATTTTTATTCAACTCGGCCCATCATATATAAAATTAGGTCAATGGTTATCCTCTCGTTCTGATATATTACCGCAACCATATTTAGAAGTATTTGCTACATTACAAGACGATGTTCCAGTAGAATCCTTTGAAAAAGTAAAAAAAATAATTGAGGAGGAGCTAGGAAATTTAGAAGAAAAGTTTGATTATTTTGATAAAGAGGCTTTTTCTGGGGCTAGTTTAGGACAAGTATATCATGCAAGATATAAAAGAAAAGAGGTAGTAGTAAAGATTTCAAGACCAGGAATTGAAAGAACTGTAGATGAAGATATTTCAATAATAAAAAAATTGATCCCTTTATCTACTAGATTTATTGATCCCAATTTAAGATTTTCAGTTGAAGGAATGTTTTCTCAATTTACCGAAACTATTTATGAAGAAATGGATTACATAAAAGAAGCAGAAAATCTATTAGCAATTAAAAAAAACCTAGCTAATGAGAAAAAAATTATAATTCCTAATGTAATACTTGATAGAACTTCTAAACATATTATAACTATGGAATATGAACCTGGAATAAAGATAACTGACATAGAAACATTAGACAAAAAAGGTATTGATAGACAAAAATTAGTAATATTAATACATCATGTATTTTTCAAGATGCTACTACGCAATAATATTTTTCATTCTGATCCTCATCCTGGAAATATAGCTGTTAAAGATGATGGTTCAATAATTCTATACGATTTTGGAATGGTTGGAAGACTTGATAATGAAACTAGATTACTGCTGATTAGACTGTATCTAGGTTTGATTGATAAAGATCCTGTAAGAACTGTAGATGTATTATATCAACTTGGAACATTAGATTATACTACTAATAGGAATATTGTTGAGAAAGCTATTGAACTAAGTATTAGATCGATGCATGGAAAACATGTAGATAAAATGGAAGTGAAATCTTTAATGGATTTATCAAATAAGACCTTAAGTAAATTTCCATTTAGATTACCTAAAAATTTAGCATTATATATGAGGATGACTTCAATTGTTGAAGGTATTTATCATCAACATAAAATAAAATTTCAATTTGTTAAAGTTCTATCGAATTTATTCGAACAGGAGGGACTAATTAAGGACGCATATATGGAAGAGATAAAATTTTCTTTTCAGAAATTCGTAAAAAATATAGAAGTATCGGTAAATTTATCTCAAACTATAAAAACATATTTGGATAATCAAGAAATAAATATTAAGAAAACAGACAAATTTCATGCATTTTTAGGTAAGAGTATTTTTGCGTCTGCATTATTTGTAGGATCTGCATTTTTATTTTCATACAATCCTATGATTTCATCTATAGGTTTTATTTGTTCAATAATATTATTTGTTATTAGTATTATAAAAAAATAATATATATCAATAATAAATTTTTCAACGATAACTTGACAAGATTTTCTTTATAAATCCTCTTAATTTTTATTTTAGGTGATTATATAATGAATGGGCTATGGATATTCTATTGTTCTTTTCAGTATTTAGTATTTTATCCCTTCCCGAATCAACGTCTTCAGAATTTATTGTTCAAGATTTTGCTGTTATAATGATTATTGCCGCTATAATGTTATTTTTAACTCACAGATTTAAACAATCGATGGTCATTGGTTATTTAATAGCAGGAATGATTATAGGCCCGTTTACCCCACCTTTTACTTTAATTCACGAGATAGAAACTGTAAACATATTTGCTGAATTAGGAATAATAATGCTTCTCTTTGTAATTGGTATAGAATTTCCTATAGCAAAACTCAAACAAATAGGTAAAATTTCGATAATAGTTGGATTAACAGAGTCAATTGGAACCATGGTTATAACTTTTTTTGTTGCACAAAGATTAGGATTTACTACATTTGACTCAATGTTTCTAGGATTAGCCATGTCTATTACTAGTACTGTAGTAACTATCAAGGTATTGGAAGAATTAGGAAAAATAAAAGAACGGTCATCAATATTAATACTAGGTGTTTTGATAGTTGAAGATATTGTGGCTGTATCAGTTTTAGCCATATTACAATCCATAGCAGTTGCTGCAGATACTGAAGAAATTGCAATTATTCCAATATCAATATCAATAGCCATAGCAGTAGTTTTTATTGGGAGTATACTTGTTCTCGGATCAAAATTTTTACCCAACTTAATAGATAAAATAGGAAAAACGAATGATTATGCTCTTCTCTTGATAGTAATATTAGGACTTGCTTTCGGTCTATCTTTCATCGCAAATATTTTAGGTTTATCAGTTGTAATAGGTGCATTTTTGGCCGGAGTTTTAGTGGCTGAATCTAGAAGTGCAACAGTCGCAAAAGTTATTACTATACCATTAAGAGACGTATTTTCTGCCTTATTCTTTGTATCTATAGGAGCATTAGTGAATGTTTCACTTATCCCATTATACATAGTCCCTGTAATTGTATTGATACTAACCGCTTTTGTTGTAAAATTCCTTCTAGTATTTGTTGTATTAGCAAAATCCAAATTTCACAATACAGACATATTAAAAGTAGGTTTAGGATTGGCAACAGCAAAAGGAGAAATGTCTTTGATTATAGCAAAAGGTGGACAAGATGTGGGTGCAATTACTTCATCTATATTACCAATACTAAGTGTTGTTACAATAATTACATCTTTTGCTACTCCATATATATTAAAATTTGCTAATAACATTAGAATTTCTAGTTCAGATAATAAAATCAATCAAATTGATGATGAAAATAAAAATAAACCTTAAGTTTATGATATTATTTTAAAAATATAAATATTTCATAACTAGCTATCTAAATAATAATATTTGTGAATTGTGAAATAATTATGACATTTCAAATGTTAATGTAGAATTGTTTGTAAATATATGAGACTGGGTCATAATTCCATTAACAAATATTGTAATGTATGCTTTATCGTATCATCAATTTTTATATTCCTAGCATGTATTTGATTGCCATAGGATTATCTCTATCGGTCTTACAGTTGTAGTATACAAGTATTTGGTACAGCAAAACTGATAGTAGTACTATTGTACAACTCTTGGCATATCCCTGTACAGGTAATGGATCTATCCTGAAAACAGATTTGATATGTCCTATCAATGGTTCTATAGATGTACTCCTCAAAGAGTAGATAATCTGTCCCACTTCAGATTTATAAAATTCTATCAGTTTCATCCTATCAGTAGGTGTACTTTTATATCTCTGTACTGGACACACTAGTTGAAATCCCATACTGCTACTGAGATCATATAATTTATGATCATCATATCCAGGATCTGCAGACATATATGATGTCCTTTTAATTATTGTAAGAGGTAGACTTGCTGTTATCAATATACTGTACATCTGATTGTCAGGTATGTTAGCAGTTGTAAAGTCTGCTGCCAAAGGTACGATAATTGAACCAGTACTTGCTACCATATGCAGTTTGTATCCAAATATCCAACCCTTTGTATGACTGAATCCCCATCTTGCATCAGTATCGATACCTGAACGTGGTACTACTTTTTTCTTCATAGATGATTTATGCCAGACATAGCCTTGAGCTTTGATAAGAGTACTATCAGTTGAAAGAATAGATGGATCTATTATTTTATCACGTACAAAAAGTTCACCCATTGCAGTAATTCTGTTTTTAATATCTTTAGATATTGTTACAAGACGCCTATCAAATGTTCTTCTACTAGGTACTCTTGATAGTCCACATCGTTTCATTATCTTTTTGTTGTATGGAATCTCCATTGCAAGGTATTCATGCAATGCTCTGTTGGAATCCAATCTGAACCATATACGTACTACAAAACATCTCAAAATAACAGTAGTAGAATAGACATATGGTCTACCACGTCGTCCTTCTCCTCCTCTACTGTTATGTGGCCAACGAATCAAACCAATCAAATACAAAATACTAATTAGAATAGATGTTGATCTTTTCTGCTGTGCTAGTTTGTTGGATTGGATGATAGTTACACCTAAACATCATACACCAATAAACTAGCTTTATTCGTTATGAAAATGGAATAATTATGACCCAGCCTCAA
>JANWKP010000119.1 GCA_025451315.1 Nitrososphaerales archaeon
AAAGCAAGACCCAATCAAGGAAAAGTAATCTCACAAGTACGCTGGATAACAAAAGCAGGGACGATAAATCCCAGACATGTTGATGTACCTTTTCCACTTGTTGATCACATTGTAATTTCTCCAATAGAATATCACTGGCAAACAGGATCTATTCCATACGATCCAAGGCTATCTAATCAAATCGTCTCTCCTATGCATAATAATTTAGCTGCTAGTATTCCTCTAGAGCAACCAAAGGAATATGAAAGAGTAATTGCTAAAAGGGTGGCGCTTGAGTTCATTAATGTCTTTACCAAAAAACATGCCCCTATATTAGTAAATCTAGGGATTGGGATTCCTGCGTTAATATCATCAGTTGCTGCCGAAGAAAACGTTATGAATATTATCATTACAGTTATTGAGTCGGGACCATGGGGTGGAGTAGCCTTATCAGGAAATGACTTTGGATTAGCCATGGGAGCATTTGCTGTCTCCACCATGCCAGACATGTTTTCCAACTTTGAGGGTGGAATCATTGATGCAGCATCTCTAGGCTTTTTACAAATTGATAGATTTGGAAATGTAAATCCCTCAATGCTTCCTAACCGATTATTTGGGACCGGCGGATTCCCAGTTATAGCAGGTGGAGTATCTAAGATTTATTTTGCAGGATCATTTATGGGAGGAAAAAACATTATCGATGTAAAAGAAAACGGAATCAAAATACTACAGGACGGACCAATTACAAAATTTGTTCAAGATGTTTATAAAATTTCTTTCAGTTCATATCAAGCATCCAAGTATGGACAAGAGATTATGTATGTTACAGAAAGAGCCGTATTCAAACTCAATAGAACTGAATTAGTTTTGGTGGAGACTGCACCGGGTATTGACATTGACAAAGATATTTTAGAAAAAATGGATTTTAAACCACAAATGGCTCCAGAACTAAAAGAAATGGATAAAAGACTTTTCAGCAAATCAGCAATGAACATAAAAAAAGATTTAGAAATTTTGTAAAAATATGTAAGATTCTTAAAACCCAGAGGGATTATTTTTTATATCAAGGCACGATTAAAACTGGACAGGTAGAGATTTCAGCAATATTTCTAGTAACGCTACCAAGTGCTTTATTTTTTGAGATCCCTCCTAAACCGACACTTCCTAGAACAATAAGATCTACCTTTTGGTCCTTTACAAATCTGATAATACTGTATGCAACATAACGACTAGAATGGCTTCCTTTGAGAATTTTCGTACTTATACGCACTCCGAATTTCTCATACTTTGTTTTGAGCTCTTCAAGATTCTTAATCCATTCTGATTCTATTATTGTATTAATCTGCTTAGTATATTGATCCAATGACTCACTTTTAACATCTTTAGTTGGTTTGCTCGGGGTCGTGATTCCAGCTGATGAATGTATAGTTGGTAACACATTCAAAATTATTAACTCGTGATTATTTTTAACGTTATTCTTAGATGTATTTTTAATCACATCAAATCCGCTCGATAGGTTTATCGAATAATCTAATGCTTTGAGTGAATGTGCAGAACCGTCAACCAATGCTAAGAGTCTCATATATTATGAATTAATATGCATGTTTATATCCTTGTTCTGAGAAGCTTGCTTCGATACTACTTATCCACATAATATTGGATTAAGAATATCTTAACTCGCGGTGAATTTAGTATGCACTTGTTTCGATGGTCGTTAACCCTTTAGTAGAAATTTTATTATCGAAAATTATTCTGAAAGTAACATAATGAAAATTTTTGTATGCACGATCCAAATTATGTTATATATAACCTAGAGAAGATATATGTATAATCTTGAAGTGGACGATAGAAGATTTTGTTTATGGTGCAACAGATGGAGCTGTTACCACATTTGCAATAGTTGCAGGTGTAGTGGGAGCATCATTGTCTCCTTCCATTGTTATAATTTTAGGATTTGCAAACCTTTTTGCTGATGGGTTTGCAATGGCAGTGGGTAATTATTTATCCACAAGATCAAGAATGGAGTATATAGAAAGAGAGCGAAATAGACAAAATAAAGAAGTTCAAGACCAACCCGAATACAAAATATCTGAAATAAAAAATATTTATATAGAAAAGGGTTTTAAAGATGAATTATTAGAAAACCTGACCAAGATTATAGTTTCTAATAGAAAGATTTGGGTGGATGTTCTGATGAAAGAGAAAATCGGGATGTCGAATGTAGGCGACGAGAATCCAATATTCAAAGCAATTACGACATTTATTGCTTTCAATATGGTTGGTGTAATCCCGCTTCTTCCCTTTATCTTTCTCTTTGTCATAAACAACCCTGCAGGTTTTACCACCAATGATACTTTTATTTATTCGATTATTTTTACAGCATTAGCTTTTTTTTGTATTGGCTTTATCACGGGAAGAGTTGTTAACAAATCCCCTGTAAGGTCGGGCTTTATCACATTAGTAATAGGTGGTATCGCCGCACTCGTTTCTTATATGGTAGGAACCTTGTTAAGCTTGTATATATAATAAACAGCAAATATTTGTACAAAAATAGCAATTAAGATACATTCAAGCGGTTTCTCATCGAATAAACAGGATAACACGCTTATTTCAGGTAATTATTTTTATCTTTTTATTTGTCTATCGCTCAAAAACAATCAGTAACTTTTGTTTGTAAAGTAAAAGAGGATCTACGAACCGACTGGTAGATTTTTCAGTATATAATTATCCTCTTCTTTAATGTACTACTAATACAGGACGATTTGATATTTCTATCAGGTTTCTTGATACACTACCAAGGGCCTTTATTTTTGAAATACCTCCTAATCCAACATTCCCTACAACTATAAGATCTATTTGTTCTTCTGTTGAGAATTTTATGATGTTCTCAGCAATTGCCCTACTAGAATGACTTCCTTTAAGCACCGTAGTTCTTATTGAAATATCTGATTCTGATTCTGTATATCTAGCCTTGATCTTTGATAATTTATTTATCCATTCAGTCTCCATCATCTGATTCATTTCTTCGATGAATTGAGACAAAGAAACAACCTGATTAGTTTTAATAGATTTCATAGGTTTTTCAAATCCTAGCGGCATATGAAACTGAGGAAGTACGTTTATCAGTATCAGTTCACCACCACTACGCTTATTTTTTGATTGATCGGCATTAGGATTTGTAAGTTTGAGTAGATAAATTGCATATTCCAAAGCCTTTAGGGAGGGATCCGATCCATCGATAGGAACTAAGACTTTCATCAAGTCAAATTACTTATCATATGGTATATCTTTGTTGATAGATATCGATGTTTAGTCTATAACCTCCAATTAGTTGCGTCAAATTAATTGGCTCAATAACCATCTCATATGATAAGTATTTGATTCAGGGAATTAATACCCCTCTTCCAATTATCTGGCCCTCTTTCAATAATTCTATCGCTTCATTAACATCATCTAGTTTAAATTTGGTTATATTATTCATAATTCTACCCTCAGTTAATAATTCGATTACCTCTCTTAGTTCATTATAATTGCCCCACAAGGATCCAGATATTTTAAATTCATTTAATACAGTCATTGCTATTGGAATTTTAGCTGCTGTTCCAAACAGACCCACTATTACTACCGAACCTCCTTTTGCTAATACACTGATAGAGTCATAAAATGTCTTGTCGGTCCCTACGCAATCAATGATGACGTCTAGCATCTTGCTTCCTGTTTCGGCCTTAATTCTGTCAACTAAATTATCAGTGGAATGTAGATTGACTAAATGATCCGCGCCGCATTTGCTTGCTAATTCTAACTTACTGTCAGATCTATCCATGGCAAATACTTTAGACCCACCTCCCAAGATTTTTGCATATTGTATTGCATATGAGCCTAAACCACCTATTCCAACTATTCCAATGTTTTTTCCTGGTCCAAGCATGTTCCTCACCTTTTTGATTGCTCTGTAGGGTGTCAAACCTGCATCAGTCAATGGTGCTAAATTCTCAGGTTTAGTTCCCGAAGCACGAACATTCAGTAAAAATCTGTATGAAGGAACTAGGACATATTCAGAAAATCCCCCGTCAAAAGACGATAACCCGGGCCATTTAGCAAAAGCACAAAGTTGTTCATCTCCTGACTTACAATGTATACACCAACCACAACCCCAGCCGCCAAAAACTGCTACTAAGTCACCAGGTTTCATGATATTTTCCGGTACTGATTTACCAACATCTTCAATCCACCCCGCTATCTCGTGTCCTGGTGTCTTTGGTAGATTTAATGGGATAATATCTTTCCATTCGCCACTAATAAGATGAAGGTCGCTATGACATAATCCTGAAGCTCCTACCTTTACGAGCACTTCCTCGTCACCTCTTATGACGGGTTTGGAAATATTATCCAATTCTAAATGTTTCTTATATTCGTGAATTCTAGCTGATCTAATATATCCATCCATTCATATCCTTTATATTCAGTATAGAAAAATCTTGTTAAAATAAGAGTCAGTATTATCAAGTTGACTTGTTGCTAACGAGCCCATTATGATGGTGTCAAATAATAGTTAAATAAGTCAAGTTAGGGCCAGCAATTTTATATAGATCAATCTTTTCAGGATTGTATGAGTCTCGACTCTATCGGAATCACCAATTTAATGAATAAAAATATTATAGTTGCTGAACAGAATATGAATTTAATCGGCGTATCGAGAATAATGTCTAATAACAATATTGGCTGTGTGGTCATTGTAGACAATCTAGAAACTCGAAAGCCTCTTGGAATTATTACCGAAAGAGATATCATTAGAACAATTGGTATGTTACAACCACATCAGATGGTAGTCCCTGTAAGAGAACATATGAGCCATCCTTTAATCACACTTTCATCAAACGCAACCGCTTCAGATGCTATGAAATTGATGTATGAAAGAAAAATAAGGAGAGTTATCATTTTAGAGAAGGATAAATTGGCCGGAATTTTAACCGATAAAGATATCTTTAGAGCTTTAGTTGAAAACAAAGACTTGCTCTCTACTGTCATAGCAAGCAACCTTCCAATCCCAGAGAAGCAAATGAAAGATGAAATTTCACATTTTTGGTTTATTAATACTTTCATTGAATAAATAGTGATTAATTGAAGAGAATTAATGAAATAACTCTATTGAAATGATTTATAAAAAGTCAACCCCCATAATTCATTAATCTTTAAATGGTTTTCATTGCAATGTAATTTAGGTAATGAATCCTTTCTTTACATACTTTGATACACTAACAAACTCCTTTGATGCATATACATCAGGTACCAATATACTGTCAAAATATAATCAAGCGTACATCGAGAGTTATTTCAATGTTTTAGCAGATTACCAGAAACAGGCTGCCGAATACAAAAATTTTAGGGTTTTTAATAATCTAAGATACTTGTTATCAACAGAAGAATCATACGGTGAATGGTTAAAAAACACCGATACAAAGTTAAATGATTTGTTAAAATCAGAAGAATTTTCATCTTCATTATCAAAGTATGTAAAGTCCCATCTGGAATTACATCGGTTATGGAAAGCTCAGGGGTATCCTATCCAGCAGTTTGAAGATATTTATGAATACATTACAAACAATTGGAACTCATATTATACTAGTAGAAAAGAAAGTGCAATCTCAGAGTTTAAAATATTATATAAAAAAGACAATGTAAGACTAATCCGCTTTATAGCCGACGATAAGTCTACTGCTTACAATGGCAAAAATCCGCTTTTAATAATTTATGCTCCAATAAATCAATTTCATATTATGGATATTAATCCTTATAGAAGTGTTGTTAAATCGCTTTTATCCAAAGGAATAGACGTCTACCTGCTTGATTGGGGTTATCCCAC
>JANWKP010000120.1 GCA_025451315.1 Nitrososphaerales archaeon
ATAGAATAGAAAGTTTTTGATGACTACTATCCATGCGTGCAAATTGAATTTAATCTATTACATGTACATAACTGGATACAATTCTTTGTATCCATGTATAATGATACAATAGCAAATAATAATAATAATAATTTTGAGTTAGAGGAGGTGAATATTATCTTAAATTAAGAGCCCAAAATCGAGAATATTAGATATTTTCACTACTGTTAATAAATATAATTTTGAATGTATTACAATGAATTGGAATAGTATAATAGTCTTCTACTTCATTAACCCCTTCAAATGAAATTGTACTTTACTTTTTTTTAATGAATGAAATAAGAAATGGAGGAACAATATTGATAAATAATGGTATAATCTAAAAAATATGTTACCTGTATAGTTGAAAAAAACCAAGAATATCCAATAAAATCATAAGAGCTTATGTACTATACTGACTAACCAAATTTCGCATATTCCAGTTAATGAAAAATGTCGATTTTCAAGCATATTTAACCTATCTTATCAGAAAGAATTTGTAAACAAATTTTAGTTAGTCAGTATATATGCATTCTCAAAGCTTGGTTTGGTTTGATGTTTTCATTTAGTATCTTTTAGGTTCAAATACATTATTAATAGGTATATAACAAAGATTTTATTTTTCTACATGTGTATTTTCATTACTATCTTCTGGAGTCGATTTTCCTTTTCCTTTTGTTATTTTTAAAAGCATTTCTCTCATTTCCTTCTTTTCTTTTTCATTTATTTTTCCTTCTACCAAGTCAATAACAAAAAGCCACATAATTGCTCCAACTTTATTCTCTTTAAATAAGGCTTCGACTTCTACTGTCCATTGGCTCTTTCTATGCCAATAGCCAATTATGGTTGCAATAGGTACATATAATGCTATGAATATTATTGCAAATCCTACTATATTTGCTCCTAGGAGTGAATCTATAAAAGGAAATTTCTCAATCAACAATGCATATTGAATAAGTATAGTGTCAGCAAAATATATAAAAAAACCAAGATATATACCCTGTCCATGTCTAAAATCCAACCATCGTATTGTAAAAAAATTGTTTTTCATTATCATTAAACTATAACTAAATAAAAAATTATATCAAGTTCGTCTCGTGTTCTTTGTAATGTTTTGCCTCTTCATTTGTAATACTAAAATAGACTACACCATCTTCAAATCGGTCTACCAAATTCTTTGGAATATAGTATTTGTCTTTATCTAAAATTCCCTTTTGTGTTACTATATGTTCTACAACGACTTCTTGTACCTCACCAAAATCAGCATCATCAATTCCTCTTGCTTCTTTTTTTATGACATTATTCCATTCAATATTATTAGAACTCATAGGGTTCGCTACAATACAAGTTATTTAAGAGTTAGAGACAATTTAATTGCCATAGTCTAAACCAATTAATCATGAATTTGGGTTGATAGGATTGATACTCAGACTGACTATGCCAAAGAGTTATTTCCCAATGGGACAACAAATAATCATAATTGAAGTATTTATCACTTTTAAACTATTTTCACAGATTTTAAATAAAATTATCTCACTAGGATAATATATCAATTAAATTAATTAAAAAATATTTTTAAAGTAAAAATATAAAAATTAATTTAAAACTATTGCCCAAATGGGACATTTAATTCTGCTGCTGCTATTATATCAGAAGGTTTAGGGTCAGTATCATCAACTGGCTCGGCAGTGACATAAAATATGGTATACGTATAAGGATTAACCATTGTTTGATTAACACTAAGAGTATTATTTTTCTCGTTAAATTTACCTACACTTAATGAATAACCTGATGCATCACCTTTATCTTCAAACCATCCTTCATATACTTCTCCTTTAATTATAAAGAATGCTAAAAAAATTAAGTTACTTACAAACAATATATTAGAGGCTGCCCGTATTGAGAGTCACCTTTTAACTCTTGATATGAAAGAATTTGATCTTGTAGAGTTAGTAAAAGATTTACTAAAAGATCTGAAAAACCAAATTCAAAATGAAAAGATAAATTTAAAGATAAATTTAATTTTAAAATGCAAAGAAGAATCAATTTTGATAGTTGCAGATAAATTGCGTTTAAACCAAGTTTTTTTAAACATTATCAATAATGCTATAAAAGTGGTGCCACAAGAAGAAGGAGAAATTATTGTATTTTTAGAAAGACAAGACGACAACACGATATTGGTAAGTATAACAGATGACGGTCCAGGAATTCCATCAAATATAAAGGATAAAGTCTTTACTAAATTCGTAACAGGCTCAAAATCAGGAACCGGCTTAGGTCTTTATATTTGCAAAAATATTATAGAAAAACATAGTGGAAAAATATGGGCGGAGAACAATAAGAACAAAGGTGCAAATTTAAATTTTACTATACCTATGACAACTAAATAATTTAATATAAAAAAATTTTATTTTATTGTCTTCTTGCTATTATGGTATGAGTTTTGTCGACATACCAACGGATTGTATCTTTGAAACTTTTCCACCATTCAAAAAATGAATCACTTGTTTCAGATTGAAACATTAGAAATCCATTATATTCAGTTCCCCATGCATGATTATATTCCCCTATGAGTTCAATCCCTTGTGGTAAAGTATTTTTTAATTTGTTCCATTCATTGTTAGCTCTATCCCTTTCTTCATTTGACATTGGTCGGAATTTATAAAATACCAAAAAGGTTGTACCATGTTGAGTTGTATCTTGAATCAATTTATTAATATATATTAGAAATAGAAATTAATAAAGAATTCTAGAATTGGCTCCTATGACTATATGAAAATTATGATTAAATATATTAATTTAGTAAAATCTTAAATTTTGTTATTATTCCTATTTTATTGATTTAAATTTTTCAGGTATAGAAAAAGTTTTCTTTTATTCATTTTTTCATTAAGAATTAGGCTGGATGTTTCCATTCCTATACTTTGTAGAGAATATTACCGTCTTTATCTACGGATGCTTCATGAACTCCTACTAGGTTATTCAGAAATGATAATTTTCCATTGTTTGAAGAACGATAGAAATTAGAACCAGAAATTACTTTTGATGATGAACTTCTAATAAGTTTGACAGTTGCCATTTCATCATGGCTTCCTTTAACAGTTACAATATCCTTGCCTTCTACAAAGAAGAAACCATTCGAGATATGAGTCTTGATAAACGTTCCTATTTCAACAACTTCAATTTTTCCTCTCATTTTTCCTAAAAAATATGAACTTTCTGTTTTCGGCCCTTCTAAATCTAATACTCTTTTTGATCTAATTCTTCCTTTTGCTTCATAAAATAAATCTCCTAACATGTTAATGATATGTAAAAGAAACTGAATTAATATAAAAGGTAATCAATAAGATGAACGAGTATGGTTAAATATTTTTTATTCATATAAGAAACTAAAATACTTTGATATTACTTAATTCTGTATAAATAGATTCAAATTTATACTAAGAATTTTATTCTAAAATGACCTAACATTCTATTTCTTTGTATTGTAAAAGTAACTCCTCAGAATTCTGAATTCAAATCATATATCTTAAAGAATTCTCATTGAAAAAAATTAGAAATTAATAAATGAATGGGTATGTATTATTATTTTAATGTCGTCAGAAACCACTAAAGCCAATAAATGCGAAGAAGTGTGGTAAATCATTTGACTCTGAACATGAACTTCATCAACATATGAATCAAGAACATGTAGGAAACGCTTGAAATCCTTCTTTTTATTTATATTTTTGATTTTATTCTCAAATATACCATAAGCGCTGGTGTAATAAAATAAAATAAAATTATTAAGAAGTTGAGTTTCTAGTTGTTATTATTTTATCAAATTCTTCATCTGGCATATCATGAATATGACCAATTACTAACCTTATAACTTCATCATCTAACGTTTTGAGATTGAACGGATTAAATAATTGTGATGCATCTTCACCACTACCAGAATAGAATTTATGGAAAACTGTTTTTATTAATTTTTGACCTTTTCTCATTCTTCAATCAATCACTACACAATATTATTATTTTATATAATATATCTTAAGCATTTTTATTTTTATCCGTAGTTAATTCGTGAGGTGTATTATCAATAGATTCCCATGCATTTAATACAGAAAATAATACTACAAAACCATATTATATTCCAAGAAAAACAAATATTTAATAATTAAAACGGAAATAAAACCCCTCTGGTAATACTGTATACTATTACAGTAATATGGCAAATACTCTCGAGTATATTCTTTTCATAATTCGTGAAGGGACAGGTAAATTGTATTAAAATAAAAGAAAAATTAAGATTTATCTGTTTAGAAAATGTTGGAGTTAACAGGTGACTGATTTGGTGTTTATTAAGTAGTTACCGTTAAAGGCTTTTCTTCTTGGTTAGATTGTTTCTCTTTTTCAAGTTTTTTATTAGATATTACTTCTTTTTCAGGAATTTCATATCCTTCACACATAGTATTCATTTCATAGCTTTCATTTTTTATAAAGGTTTGAGGAAAATTATCCAACTGAAAACTGAAAGTAAAATTAGACGCCGAGAAAATAATTAATGAATTAAGTAAACATGACAATCTAGTGATAAGTATTGCTATGGACCCAACTGGCGTTATGCTGTTTTATGAGGAATAATTAATCCATTATTAACAAAATGTTGGATAGGTTTTTACCTTCTAAATAAATGTAGTAAACATCCTAACAATGTTTTTCCAATCCAAATATCAAATAATGCTGAAAGTAAATTCATTTTTATCTAATTTATCGATATAACACATGTTATTTATGTATTAAGCAAAATATGCTTGTTTGTTCTAAATGTTATGTTTTTTTATTATATGCTCCACGATAGCAGGTGGGCCCGAGAAAACTACCGGCCTCGGGAGTAGTGCCCTCCATGTAGTGGGGTTCTATTACATAGTATTTAGCTTTTATTATTAGAAACTTATTTTAAAATTAATTAATAAATATTCTAAAAATAACATTGTGAAGTTATATATCAAATAAAAATAGATGTGTTAGAAAAAAATTAATATCTGAAGAAATGAAAGATGTTAATTCAAAGAAACTACAAATATTTAGAAATGTTATAATTTTTACACTGTTCTATAACATCAGAGTACGTGATTAGAGGTACTATTTTTAATGCATTGTTTTTACCAACATTTGTTGCAAAGAAGGATTGTATTAGATGAGCATCATTAGCTTCAACAACCCATAAAAAAGTGTGTTCTAAACCTGAGTGATATTGGTTAATTATTTTTATATTTAGTTTACTTGCTTCCTTAACTATTTTAGGACCATGTTCTAATACTAATTTTCGAGTTTCAGCGTTATTTAACGGACATGCTTCTGTAGTATGACTGCCATATATTCCATATAAGCCCATAGTTATTAATATGATTAAAGTTTATAAATATTGTTTGGTTTGTGCTGTTGTTGCTTTCTGATTGTACAAAGGATGAAATAGTTAGTATAAAAGAAATACAAAGATAATTACAATGAATATTGATATTGATGCTGGCACGTTTGATTGACTTTTATAATCATTAATATTGTACTACAATATCTTTAGATTGTTCTGTTCTATTTAATATTATGAGTAATAAAGCCTTTTTTTCAAAGGTTTATAATCTAGAATCTATAAATAAAAGAATCCATCAATTATTATTGTGACACTAATAGAAATCCCTGATATTTTAACAAAGTCAAACGCCAATCTAAAATGGTTTATCGATAATCATGAAATGCTTTTAGATAAATATCAAGAAAAATTTGTAGCTATAGATGATGGTCAAATAATAGATAGTAATACTGATATCAAAGAGTTAATGGATAAGTTAAAGCAAAGTAATAGATATTCCGATTCTACACTTATACAATATATTAATAATCGAAATACTAAATTAACCATTTAATGCTTATCATTTGAAGAATTTTGCAACTTTTTGGATATAGGGATTTTTTTACTGGATATTATTATATTCAAGCTAATTTAATTTCCGAATATCATAAGAATCAATTACGACCAATTACATTTTTGATTGATACCGCAAGTCAGTTTACTTCAATTTCATATATTGATTCTTTATTCCTAGACTTTAAACGTGATATTTTACAAAGTGGAAAGTCTATCAGTATGTTGAATGTAACTCTGCCTACACTTGTTATACTAGAGGGAGGATTAGCGTTCAAATTACCAAATAATAGAAGTATAATTACTGAATTTTTAGAGTATATTTTGATTCATAATCCTATTATTACAAATAGAGAAGATGAAAAGAAAGTAGCTTTGATACCATCAATTTTAGGATTAGATTTTTTAAATAGATACAGACTTACGATTCAAAACTCTTATATTATTTTAGAAAAATAATACCATCCCCCTACAGTTAACAAATCACCCTTAGTTAAGACTAAACTAAGAAATTACTATAGCCTATCAAGTTAACAGACCTAATTTTATGTATTATTTATTATGATAGATAAATGTATGTGCATATTAGTAATTATCTAATTGCAATTAACTTTTTCAAGAAATTGTAATCTGTTATTAGATGTTGAGGATATCCACATACATAATACAAGATATCATATGACTTGTTGATTGTGATAGTAAATTCATCAACTATTATTATACCTATCAAAATTTCTCATTCTCGGTATTGAAATTTATAATAGTAATTAAAAATAAGTTTCTACATTATTAG
>JANWKP010000121.1 GCA_025451315.1 Nitrososphaerales archaeon
AAAAGCTAAATATGATGTAGTAGAACCCTACTATATGAAAAGCTCTATTTACAAACACTATCTAATCTTGCGCATACTTGACCTGCCTTAGACAAATCTGTTATTATTCTTTTTTCACAATCTGAGTTTTGGTCAGGAAATTCGTCAGAAGTAACACATCCAAAAAACATATCGCCTGGTTCTATAAGACCAACTTCTGTATCTCTATTAAAAATAAATGGAATTGAAAGTCTTTTACTGGTACTTTGTTTATCTCCTTTTTTTATCTCATTTTGTGCATCAATTTTTTTGACTTGGTATTCACCTTTTATCATTGCTACTAAATACATGTCATTTAGCTTTTTGTTATCATGTATAGGAACATCAATTCTTAGTTTTACTTCTTTAGGAGTTTCTTTTGTAGTTGATGGTTTAGTAGTTTTGTAAAGTGCATTAGATTCACTGAATTTTTTAAGTGTATAAAATAGTTTAACTGTATCTATATCAGTAGAAGTTAAACTAATATTTCCTTCATCACAATCATATAATGTAAGATTTGATTTTGTGTTAGCAGCCTTCAGTTTATCATCTATTACATACCCACAAACATAATATTCATCATCAAACATTACTTGGGAAATATCATTACTTTTATTAAATTTAAGATTAACAGTCAAAGAATTATCTTTTAGATTTATTTTATCTTTAATCTCTTTTAAATCAATATAAGTAGTCTGCCCTTTACCATTGAGATAAGCAACTAATTTTAAGCGATTATAATTTTTAATATTATTTAAATTTATTTTTGTTTTTATAGTAGTTAAATCAGTATCATTATTGTTCTTTTCATTTTTCTTATCGTCATAATTTTTATCCTTTTGAGCAGTTATAGATATATTCTCATTATTAAATAGTAATGTAGATAGTAATACGCAAATACAAAATAATCCTAATCCTAAAATAAATTTGTTATTATTAGTTTTAGATTTCAATGGTATAACCTATTTAAAAAATAATATAAACAATAAGATTAATTCCACTTTGGATATTCGTGAATAAATTTTAACTTTTATATACTTACATACAAATTTGTAACTTTTGATTTTAATCTGCAAATACGATTTGATTCATATACAGATTTCTGTTATTGATATACTCTTCAAAAGTAGTTGGTTATGGCTTTTATTTACATGTTTAATAAAATAGCTCCAGTACAAATTTCTTTCAAATGCAAATAACTTAGTATTTCATTAAAAATTTAAAAATTGTTTTAAGTTGCTAACAATAAAAGCTAAATACTATATAATAGAACCCCACTACATGGAGGGCACTACTCCCGACCATCTTGCTTAAAATGTAATAGAACCCTACTGTTTGAAGCTGAACCCGAGTAATGACATTTACTATTTGGATTTTATGAAATGATATAACAAAAATATAAAATTTTATCTAAAGTAAAATAATTAGATTGGAAGTACGATTTTTTAGGTATTGAATCTCTAATGAATAGATGAAGATTTTAAAATTTTTTTCTTTCTTTCTTTGTGAATTGATTCTATAGAATGTTTGTACTATAATGTTTGTACTATAATTATCTTATCTTTGACTGTGATATTAAACTAATATAATTAAATCACTTATAATAAATATGAAATATGGAGGTAGAACGGAAATACTGGGCAATATACTTGATGCTGCAAATGGAGGAACAACCAAGACAAAAATTATGTACCAAGCTTTTCTAAGTTATGGGCAATTAAAGGGATACCTTTTTGTTTTGGTAGAAAATAATCTAATAGAATATCTTGATGGGGTTCACAAATTCAAGACCACCGAAAAAGGATTAAACTTTCTTAAAATGCATAACCAAATTGGAGAATTATTATTAACTACAATCAAAAATAACTAATTAATTTTGTAAGCTGGAGAATCATTATAATAATAAGTGTATTAGTAACAATTTTAGATAAAGTATGAATTGTTACCATTGATTTATCTATTTCTATAGTCGTAATTAAAGGAGAATCTAATACCTAAGAGAATGAGTTATTAAAACCCTATGCACAAGTTTTCTCCCAATGGCTTTGTAATGGAAATTAATATTTCTATTCTAAAATATTTATTAAAGCTTTTGTTATTATATCTAATTTTATTATTATAGAAGAAAGAGAAATAAAAAACTATATCAGTTTTATAAAAACTAATGTAGTAACATTTTTCATAAATAAATACGATATAAAAATTGGCAACTATAAAACATCATAAAGATTCACTAATCAAATTTAGTAATACTATCTTAGCAAGTGTACCTACCAATTTCAATTATATGTCAACTATCTAAAAAGTTGTATGTACAAGTCACAAGTACTTATTTTTGGACTTTTAGCAAGTTCATTAGTAATGTTAGTATTAGTACCTTTCCTCAACAACAATAGTTTTCTTTCAAATCCCGCAATGGCTCAAGAATATGACAAATATGGAGATAGTTCTTATAGCCAATATCCAACAGACGATAAGAAATACGAATGTAGAACAGGTCCCTTTGAAGGATTCTTTGTAAGTTCTGTAGAATTCTGTAAACATGTTAAATTCGATAATGATAAAGATAGAAAGGATTTCCGAGATAGAGATAATAGAACAGGAACACAAGGTCCACCCGGTCCTCAAGGTCCACCAGGATTGAATGGAACACAAGGTCCACCTGGAGCTAATGGAACACAAGGTCCACCAGGCATAAACGTAATTAATAGTTCTAATTTGTATGGTAGGGAGGGTGTTCTAGATACAGTTCCTTCTCCCCTATCAGGAGCAACTAGTATCGCAGAATGTGATGATGAAGATATTGCAATTAGTGGTTCTTTTTTTGTTAGTCCTTTCACCCCTACGACAATAGGAAAGTACGATCTAAGAAGTTTTTCGCCTAATGGAACGGTACCTTCCAATGCATGGCAAACTACAATAATAGGAGCAGAAGGGGGTACAACTGTTACGACTGGTGTACAACGCTTTGACAATCCACCACCCCACCTACCCTAACTTTTTTTTATTTTTTATTTTTTTTTAACTAATTGTTCTTCATAATTATTAGTTCAACTAAAAATAAATATTTCGAATAAAATTGTAATACCTTATTTATTATTTGTCTAACCAAAAATATGTAATATAATATTTCAAAAATTATGCTGAACCCATGCATTAGTAAAGTTCAAATCCCTCTGAGCCCGATAAATATGTGTTTAGAAGAGAGATACATAGAGATAATCCATAGAGGTAACACCTTGCATAAACTAAATTAACTTATATTTTGAATTGAAGGGTAACAGTGAACTTAAACAAGTAAAACTGAAATGTCTACCCACTACGGATGATCCACCCCGTATGTGTACAAAAAGATTTGAAATCCTGTTCTGTAACCAATATCCAAGACATCCTACCTGCTGATAGGTGTAACCACTCATTGCATATTTGGTTATAAAAAAATGTAAACGGGAAAATAACTATGAATAAAAAAAGTCAAACACGTTATCATAATCAATTAAGTCTTTGTTGAATACTTTATTTTGCAAGAACAGTCACTTTGTAATCATTGTGTTAAAGTTCTTGCATTATACTATATGTTTCATTGATTGGGCATTTTCTCGTGTAATAGCGGTAACATCCAGCAATTTTCAAATATAACTATATTGGACTGCACCTGTGCTTCTCTCTCCGAGTAAATAAGTAACTCCTTCTCACTATTTGATATGTTTTCGTCTTTCTTGAATTCTAGATCTAAAATAGCATTTGAATCTATAACAAATATCACAGAGTCATTACTTAAAGGTCTGTAAAGGCGCTGGAAGTTGAATTTAGAATGCTTCTCCAATTCAATAGCTAAATCTCTCAATCTATCTGATCCAGGGATAAGTATTCTAACATCTACGTTAAGTTCAACTAATATTTTTATCAACTTATAGATTTCCATTTTTATTTTTAGATAAATCCCTTCAGTAGAAATCAAAATTAATATATCCTCATTTGTCTTTCTTAAGGTGTTCTCTATCTTGTGATTGATTAGCTCTGGATTGGTTACGTGTTCTACGAATCCTTCTTCGCTTTCAGACATATTGCTTTCAGACATATTATTAGATTTATGGTTATCAGTTGTTTCATTCCAGAGTTTTTCGAGATATGGATACTGCTTATTTAATGCATCTTGAACATTATTTTTTATCTTTACTGAAATTCTATTATACCACAAAAGACCTGTTGTAAGCACTATATAAGCAATGGGATATACCAACCACCAAATCCACTCTTGCTGGGCAAACGTAGTTTCATCTACTAACATTTCATGAACTACAAACCCTACATCACCCAACATAGCTATGACTATAAATAAAGATATCAAGATTCTATGTAATAATAGAATATCTCCTCGTCTTAAACTCCATATTATTACAATTGCTGGTACCAGTAATACTCCATCACCTACAACATACAAATTGCTAACGATAATGGTCGTTAGATCAAATCCCCCCTCATCACTACCTTGAAGTGAGAGATATATCAAAAGTCCTATTGGGACACTAGTTGAAATTACTGATATAAACAAAGAACGTAGTCTAATGATTCTGGCTTGCTTCCAGACTCGAAACGAATGATAGAAATGGTAGCTTAAAAATGGATAACCTGCCAACCAAAAAAAGTCGGCGATCGATGGATATGGTGTTTCAATTCCTAATCCAAGTTCATAATATGCCCAAATCGAATGTGCGCATGCCCATAATGCAGTACCAGCAACAAGAGATAAATAATATTTACCTCCTCTTGATTTGAAACCCAGTCTTTGGACTGTAATCAGTGACATCGCTACACTTGAAAATATAGCGATCACATTTGCAGTGTTGATAAACACTGGTGATTTATCTGGAGCGAAATTGGCGAATAATAGATACAGGCCAAGCAATATCAAGATTGCAACAAATAATGTTGTAAGCAATATTATGCCAGATGTCCTGACATCTGCAGTCAATATTCTATTGACATTAAACAGCATATCCTATAGTTTATTGGCATATTTATAACAAACGCCTAAAAGCAGTTCTGATCGGTAAGATATTAAACACATTTCTATCCACTACAGCCCAATCCAACTAATGCAATTAGTATGATCTAGTAGTATGATGAGTTATTAATTGTCTTCTTGTTGGAGTAAAAAAGTAATTAGATTCAATGATAAAACATCCCAACGCTCTATGCATTTTGTATCACGAAAAGAAAATACTGTCATACCATTGACTCTTAATTGTTTACCGGTTGGCTGAAGGCCCATAAATTCACCTTTGTGCGTGCCAGTTAGGTTGTATCTGCATGCAACCTTCTTTCCTTCGATAATGATATCATCAAACATAATTTTTATATCAGGAAATGCTTTCCATAGGAGATTAATGAATTTTTTAAAACCTTCCTTGTTGGTTGGAAGATGTGGAGGGAAACCATGAATTATCAAGGAATCATCATAAAAATCAAAATAAGATGATTTTCTATTCTGAGGATTGTTAAACGTGTCTCCCAATTGTCGGACAACTTCTCTTAATGGTTCAACTGATGACATTATTGAAATGTGTATTGCTATTTTAATAAGTATTTCCCACTCCTGCATTTCACTCCAAGCCGAGATGACTAAAAGATTATTGCGGATAAGTTAAAAGGTGAGGTACCTATGATTTATAAAGAATAGGTTTTATACTTTAGATAAAGATAGATTAGAAATTATTACAAAATAAGATTTTTATTAATTCTTAGGTCGATAACTTATGAATCCCATTTTATTTTTATTGTCTTATTTTGTGCCAAAAATATTGTGTCAATAACAATTCACAAACCTCTGAGCCCAATGAATTTGTTAAATTAAATGATTAATTAGGATTACAGACAAAAATGACCGTCAAACCTCTGATATAAAAACAGAAATGCTAGTAACCTATCAAGATTTGTATTTACAATAAAAATAGTATTTTTTTGTTATTGATGTTTTAATAATTTCCTAGAATTATCTTAATTTTGAGACACCGAAAAAATTACAATTTGATGTTTAAATATTAGCAAAATAAATTTTAATATTAAAAAAATTATCTGACTAATAATAGGTATATTCTTCTAATATATGAAAAGAAAGAAGAGAACTATTTTGGTCTTGAACAACTAGCAAATCGCCTTATTGTTTATAGGAGGATAATTTTGGGATAGGCTCTTAATTTAAAGAATTAAATTTTTAATTTCGTAATAAATATATTGTTGATTCTAAAATGATTATTGATATATCACTTGGTAGATATTTTAAACTTATTTTCAGATCAAATATCATTATAAAACCATTGATGTAGTGAATGCTATGATTGAACAATTGGTTATAGAGTCACAAACTTAAGAAACTGGCCGTTCTGTGTGAATATTTGAATGTTATCGTTCTCAAGATCGGATACATATACGCCTTTTGTATCGCTATCGAATGCAATACCATATGGACCCCTCAACTGCCCATTTCCTGAACCGAAAGTACCCCATTTAGTAATAAAATCACCGTTACTTGTAAACTTCTGTACACGATGATTTTCATTATCTGCAACATAAACGTCATTATTGGAATCAACGGCTATGCCAACAGGAGTGTCAAATTCACCATTATCAGTACCAAATGAACCCCATTCTGTAATAAATTGCCCATCAGATGTAAATTTTTGGATTTTATGAAGCTGTGATGATACATACAAATTCCTATCTGAACCAACAGCAATTCCTAGTGAAGTAACGCCGTCCAATTTTCTAATAAAATTACCGTCATTTGTAAATTTTTGAATACGATTATTGTCTCTATCACTTACATACACTTCACCTGATAAAGGGTCTAAAGCAATGGCCCAAGGAAGATTGAATTGACCATCACCGGTCCCAAGAGACCCCCATCGTGTAATGGGAACCCCAGTAAGTGTAAACTTTTGAATACGATTATTATTAGTATCAGCTACAAATATGTTACCCGTATTCAGATCAATTGCAACACCTTTTGGAAATTTAAACTGGCCAATGCCTGACCCCTCAGAACCCCACGCCTCAACTGGTCCGGGAATAAGATTATTAAGATTTAGTATACGATGATTTTTTTCATCTGCTACTAATAGTCTATTACCAAATAGAGGATTAGGAATTCTATATATAGCAATACCAGTTGGATCCGGAACAGGAGTAGATTTAATGAATTCTATTCCTATGCTGGTAAAAGAGAATTTTGTTGGCGGTGGTATAGGACTAATTTCAGGAAATAGTACATGGATAGTAACGCCTAAACCAAATCTGAAATCGCCTGGACGAGATAATACTAACCTTCGAACTTCCCAATTTTCATGAGGTTCTATAGAATTAGGTCCTATTGTCAGGCCTTCAAATCTAGCGACATCTAGATTCCCATTTCGTATCCCAATTTTGTCAATGTGTCCTAAACCACGCGAATCGGGCCTCCTTATGTTATATCTGATCATTACGGCTCTAACTCTCCATCCATCTAGAACATTTGGGGCAGGTACAGAACATATTAACCAATTATGTTGATTTGCTCTTAGCTCAATAGTCGTCATAGTGCCTAAAACTGTAAATCTCCCGACTGTAGGATTTTCTACATGCAACGCACTACCATAGACCCATCTTTCTTCGATATTTGTTACAATCATGATAGCCAATTGAACTGAATATATTTATGAGTATTGGCGAGGTGTTTGATAAATTGTGATTAGAAGGTATTTTTTATTATTTCTTTATCTCACTAAAATTAGGTATCTCATTCAGCAAAAGTTTATTTTAATGTTGAAATAGGAATGCAAGTCTAGAATTAATAATAATATCGTCTATCATTATCTTTCTCATTAAAGTCTATCAGTCTATTAATTATTTCGTTATAGGAGTCTCTATCTCCATCGGGTTGGCTATGTTTTCCCAATCGCTGATAAGTGTCTTCTCTTATTCTCATTGATCTTCTTATTGTATTATTAATTATTGCCATTTATCTGGACGACATGCATGTTTGCAAGAGAGGAGGAGAAGGATACAATAATAGTAACAAAAAGAAGAAGAAAAGACACATTACAAAATATAGAGCAAGAAGATGGGTTGTTGAAAGAACACACTCCTGAATGAATTGATTCAGGCGATTGTTAATTAGATGGGAGAAGAAAGAAGATAACTATATTGCAATACTACATTTTGCCTGTGCTTGGATAACATATAAAAGAGAAGGAGTTTTTGGATAGGTTCTAATATATAATAATAACTTTCAAAATTTAAAATAATATTTATTATTTTTATTATATCCACAATAAAATCTTATTCTGCTTATATTGTCTTATGATATGGGCCAATAATATTGTGTCAAAAACAGTTCACATGTCCAAATAAAGAGAACTAGACTAGACTTTTTTCATTCTACTTGTAGCAATGAATTATTTATTTTAAGGTGCCGAAAAAATGATTATATTTTAAAAATTATATTTTAAAATTAATTATATTAAGATCAAAATAGGTGTCGAGGTGTATTATTCTATGTGATCATATTAATAATATAATATTCAGATCTATAAGCAAATTTTATATGTTATTGAGTAAAGTGTCATATTTTGGAGGATATCTTACCAAAGATTTGTGTCTGAAATCTTTAATAATCTGCTCATTTTCTGGCGAAGCTCATGGTCGAGTTTCTACAACTCCTTCTTCTGCTCCCAATGCATTTACACCAGCCCAAGGCTCTAAAGGTGACAGAATGCCTATATGAGCTTCAGGATAAGTTCCAGTGGTTGTGGTTTCTGATTCTGAACCGTAAATGCGGTATGGATCAAGTCTCCACTCTTTTCCAGGTTGCAGTTTAAAGGTAAATTAAGATTTGTTTCCATAGTCCTCTTACATCTCTCTTCAAAGGTAGTTATGGCTCTATTACTTTAAATGAAAATAAATGGTAGGATTGTATTGAAATTACTTTATCATTCCACCGAATCCGATTTAGAATAGGCTAGTATTTTACAATTATTTTACTTATGGATAAAATAAGTTTCTAACAATAAAATCTAAATACTAGGTAATAGAACCCGACTACATGGAGGGCACTACTCCCAATAGGTCCGTAGTTTTCTCGGGTTTACTATATTGAACTGTTTTAGCTTAAATCTATCAAAATTTTAGTTGAATAACAATTAACAAATGAAAAAAATAGGATCAGCTACTATTCCTAGAGCCCTGCCTCCAAATAGCAATACTTTCTCTTTATCAGAGTCATAACACATTGAATGTGAATATCTAGGTGAAGGACCTATATCTTGCGTTGAGTCCAAAAAAATCTTTCCATTCAATAGCCATATATTAGCTAGTATCATTGTATTTTCCTCCTCCCATCAAATGTGTCAGAAAATTTAAAGATAAGTGTAAAATAAGAAATAATATCCAAAACTGTTTGTTCGTCAGATAATATTTCTCGTTTAAATCATCAAATCGGTTTGTAATACCTATTTACATTTTCTCTTTATCTTTTTGTCGCCCAAAAATTTAGAAATACTTACTTTTTTTTATAAATATTCTGTATTATATCTTATTATTTATGTCTAGTTCATATTCCTCAATTCCATATCCTATAGAATCAATTAGAATACATCAATGAACATTATTTTAATTTTAAAAATGTTACAAATGGTCACTTTGAAGTGTTCTTTATGAGTACTACTAATCAGATAATGCGCGAACAGGAAATGGATTTATTACTACACCTGGGTTCCAATGAATCTTTGGACTCGATGGTTTTGAGGATCAGATATGTAGTGCATACTATCAGCCTTGTTTATGCCTACGCCAATCGGATGGATAAATTCACCTTGTTGGGTTCCTCGTGAGCCCCATTTTGTAATGAATATAGCATCATTTGAAAATTCTTGTATGCGATTATTCAACATGTCTACAACCAGCAATGTATCTGCAGCAAACGTTCCAATCCCAATTGGTGCCATAAATTGACCATTATCTGTACCCTCTAAACCCCAACTTCTTATGAAATTGCCAGTACGTGTAAATTTTTTTACACTATTGTGTACATAATCTGTAACATAATTGTTATCATTGGAATCCACAGCAATCCCATAAGGAAGAATAAATTGACCATCATCCGTACCAAATTCCCCCCACATATCAAGAAATGCTCCATCACTGGTAAATTTTTGGATTCTATGATTTTCACTTTCTACAACTAATATATCGTCATCAGACTCTACAGCAATGCCACGAGGTTGATTAAATTGACCATTAGCAGTACCAAATGATCCCCACTTGTCAAGAAATACTCCATCACTGGTAAATTTTTGTATACGATTATTATCAGTATCCGCAACGTAAATGTCATTATTGGAATCAATTATAATGTCATGAGGATCATGGAACTCACCATCACGAGAACCTAGCGATCCCCATTTATCCAGAAATATTCCTTCAAAGGTAAATTTTTGGATTCTATGGTTACCACGATCGACTACATACACATTTCCATCCGAATCGACGGCAATACCTTGCGGATAATTGAATTGCCCATCACCGGTACCAGATGTTCCCCACATTCCCTTAAAGAGATGTTCCATAACTAGATGAGAAAACCTTCTATTATATCAGATTTTTCACTTCTTAAATATGAAATTCCAAGATAAAAAAACCAAAAAAAAAGGATAATATATTAATTAATATTTCAAAATCTCAATCGAAATTTAATTGAAGATATATTTTAAAAGTATTTAAAGTACTTTAATATAATTATCGTATTCAAAAATTCACAAATAATGGTGATTTTGATTCTGATAAATTAATATAAACTCCGAACTATTGCTTCGAGGTTCGAGTCCCAACCCCGTTGTAAATCATTATAAGTTTAGGGTTACCATTTACCTAAAACCACTATAATTAAATCAATTTACCGATCCTAACGACATGTTGTGCTCGAAGCCCTCCTAGCTTTGGATTTTAGTTATTGAGCCCATTTAATTAATTGGAATAAATAGTTATGAATCTAATCTATGGATGAAAATTTTTCGGGGCGCCGAAAAAATAGGAATAATCAAATATTTTTTTAATCTAAATGTATATTGTTCTAGTATATTATTTGTGTCTAAAATGAATTTAAGCTCCTTTCATGTGCTAATAGTTAGGTGGAATAATTTCCAGTACTAACCTTAATGTTATCCAAGTGACGATCCAAAATTGTCAAAATCTTCTGAAGAGTCTTTAACGCTTGTACTATTTTGAGTCCAGAACTGATCTGCAATCACAGAGGTAGCTGACAAACCTAATGAGGAACCGTAAATTACTTCCACAGCTCCTGCACGTGGTACAGTACTTAATTCTTCTTCACCTGGTACCCCAATAGCCAGATCTTCTTTACCATCTACATTAAAGTCGCCAGATGTCAGTGAATTGCCAAATTGATCATTAGCTTCTGCCACATCATTAACATCAGTACTCTCTTGGGTCCAGAACTGATCTACTCGCGGAGATAAAGCAGACAAACCTGATGAGGAGCCATAAATTACTTCCACACTACCTGCGTCAGAAATAGTACCTACACTTTCACCTAATATCCCAATAGCCAGATCGTCTTTACCATCTGCGTTAAAGTCGCCAGATGTGAGTGAGTGACCAAATTCATCCGTCACTTCTGCCACGTCATTAACATCAGGACTTTGCTGAGTCCAGAACTGATCGGGCTTGACCAATGTAGGAGACAAGCCTGATGAGGAGCCGTATATAACTTCCACACCACCAGCTTCAATTATAGAACCAACACTTTCAAATGGTACCCCAATAGCCAGATCATCTTTACCATCGCCGTTAAAGTCCCCTGATATGAGTGATGATCCGAATGCATCAGTCTCCTCTGCCACCTCATTAACATTAGGACTCTCCTGGCTCCAGAACTGATCTGCAACTGGAGATATGGCTGACAAACCTGATGAGGAACCGTAAATTACTTCCACAGCTCCTTCAGCAGCAGAAGCAAGTACAGTTTCAGACTCTACTCCAATAGCCAGATCATCTTTACCATCGCCGTTATAGTCTCCTGATGTGAGTGACCAACCAAAGATATCAGTAGCTTCTGCCATGTCATTAACACCTGGGCTTTCCTGGGTCCAGAACTGATCTGCAACTGGAGATATGGCTGACAAACCTGATGAGGAACCATAAATTACTTCCACACCACCAGCGTCACGTAGTGAACCTATACTTTCAAATGGTACCCCAATAGCCAGATCATCTTTACCATCGCCGTTATAGTCTCCTGATGTGAGTGACCAGCCAAATCCATCAAAATCTTCTTTTGCATCATCAATCCCTAAAGAGCCCTGTGAAAATATTTGAGTTGATATCTTCGGATCTTCATCACCTGCAAGTCCCAGAGCTGTTCCATATACGACATAGACGCTCCCAGGATTGATAGAACCGATATGATCACGTGGTACCCCAATAGCCAGATCGTCTTTACCATCGCCATCAAAATCACCGACGGCTAGAGCCCTTCCAAAACTATCCATAGCTGCATCTGCAGCAGCACCAACCAGAGAACCCTGTGTGATGAACTGGTCGCCTACTTTTGGATCAAGTCCATTATTATCTCCATAAATAATGTTAACTGCACCCACAAAGTCGACATTATTAATACTTTCCCCAGATACCCCTATGGCTAAATCACCTTTACCATCTCCATTAAAGTCTCCGAATCCCTTATTACTACTTGATAGACCACTTGCTTGGGATGCGGAACCTGAATCTAACCGTGAAGATTTGAACATAGAAGTAGTCAAATTCTTATTCATGTCTAGATCGGCTTTACTCTCATTCTCTTGACTTTCCATGCTGACAGTTCTAAGTATAGGTTCCGCAAAACCTTGATTATGTTGCGTTGCGAATTGGATGCCAACAGCTAATGTAAATACAGACAATAGACTAGTTAAGAATAGATAGGAAATTTTTGAATTAAGAGATGAAAACCTTTTTGACTTTTTTTTTATTAATATAAACATATTTTATAGAGATTAAATTGCAGATTTAATAAAGATTTTGTTAAGGAAAGACAAAGGAGAAACCGCTATCTGTTAAATTATATCGTTGTATAAGACAAAACATACTAGTTACACCAGTTAAGAATGTAAGTGGTAATATTAAACTAATTTGGAGAGTAGAATAATCATGTATAAGTTCTTAAAAGAAGCAAAATATTTTTTGTAATTAGTGTCTTTTCAGATATGCCATTTATTCCACCAAGCCCCAACCACCAAAACAACTATGGTATTGGCAGGGGTCAATAAAATTTCTGAACTCTATGGTTGTTGCGGTCAACTATGTAATGAGCATCATTAGATTTGTTTATGGCAATGCCTTTTGGTTGGTCGAACTGTCCTGATTTGTTTCCGTTCTTACCCTACTTTGTAATGAAATCACCTACTCTTGACATTTCTTGTATTCAACCATTAACAGAATCTGAAACCAATATAGAATTTCCAAGAAATGTTGCAATCCCATATGTGTATTTGAATTCACCGTCACCGCTACCAAAAGTAGCTGGTACAGGTATATCTTGAAGGACGTGTAAAAGTATAAAATTGATAGTAGTATTAGCAGCAGAAGAAGTACTTGACATTTTTGCAATTTGTATAGCATGATCTAATGCAGTTTCAGATGGTTTTGAACTATCATAAGGAACTAGTATTTTATTGTATGTCATTTTATTCTAATTAATTATTTGAAAACAAGTTAAAAAATGAATATGATGTTTTTTTTAATATTATATTTATCCTTCGTAAATTAAAATTAGAGATGGACACTATCAGGAAACGGATTTACTACTACTCCGGGATCCCAATGGAATCGTTGAATTCGATGGTTATAATAATCAGTTATATAATGCATACCGCTGGCTTTGTCTATGGCTACATCCCATGGGAATCTGAATTGACCTGGTTCGAGACCTAGTGAACCCCATTTTGTAATGAAATTACCATCTTTCGAAAACTCTTGTATACGAAAATTATCCGAATCTACAACAAGTAAAGAATTTCCTGAAAATGTTGCTATTCCATATGGTCTCCTAAATTGTCCATCACCAGTGCCATATGATCCCCATTTTCTAATAAAGTTACCATCAATGTCACACTTTTGTACACGATTATTATGTACATCTGTAACATAAATATCATCATCAGAATCAACAGTAACGCCTAGAGGATTAGCAAATTGTCCATCACCTGTACCTGCTGATCCCCATTTTCTTATAAAGTTACCATCACTGGTAAATTTTTGGATTCTATTATTATATGTGTCAGCCACCACTATATCATCATCAGATTCTATAGCAATGCCGAAAGGATCTTTAAATTGTCCATCACCAGAACCATATGATCCCCATTTTCTAATAAAGTTACCAGTACGTGTAAACTTTTGTATACGATTATTCTTAGTATCTACAACATAAAAGTCATCATCTGAATCCACAGCAATGCCTGCAGGAACAAAAAATTGACTATCTCCAGTACCATATGATCCGAACTTTCCAAGGAATGTACCTCTTCTGGTAAATTTTTGGATTCTATGATTTTCATTATCTACTACATAAATATCTCCTTGTGAATCAACAGCGATGCCGATAGGACCAACAAATTGACCATCATCCCTACCAAATGATCCCCACATTCCCTTAAAGAAATGATCCATAGTTATAACAAGAAAGCTCCTACTATATCAAAATTCTTTGAAACCATATTATATTAATAAATATGTAAACATATGATTACAGCCTAACTATGACTGCATTTCTTGCAGCTGAAAAAGTAATAGAACTTTAAAGAAATTAAGATATGCCTGGGCCAAAAATATTGTGTCAATAACAATTCACACACCTCTGAGCCCGATGTGATATTAGTTCTCTAATTGGATTCACTCAAAAATAAAAAAATAGGTGAATCAATATAGAGATACAACAAATAAACCAAAACAATGAAGAATCTACTGCATATTCTTTATTTTTATATGCATTCAGATCTCCAATAACTAAAGATTGTTATTTAAGACGAATGAAAATATTCTTTAATTATATAAATTTAATTCCAAATGGAAATTTGGAAGAACAATGTAATCTGTTTGCGACAAAAGGATTGGAAGATCATAAATGGGCATTCAATAATATTATTAAATTTCTACAATATCAAAAGGAAAGAGTAGAAAAAACAGAAATTACAGCAATGAGTGCTCACTTTAAAATTAAGAGACCTATCATGTGTTCAGCGATAGGCAAATACCTTCGATATTTTCCCGGCGTAGTATAAGATAACTTAATCAGTTCCAGTTTGATTTGAATTCTCGTCCCGTTGATTGTGACAGTCCTCCATTTCATCGCCTGATGTAAGTAGAGCGTCAAGGTTGATTTGTAAACAGTTTTGCACATTTGGTTTTATTCCGCTTGCAATTGCTTTTTGGTCGGCCCTGATAATGATGTAAGTATTACTGCTGTCGTCATGGTCATGGTCAGCGTCATCATTCTTCAAAACTTCTTTCATATATTTCTTGTATTCTTTGTCATATCCATCATCATCATATTTCTTGTATTCTTTGTCATATCCATCATCATCATATTTCTTGTATTCTTTGTCATATCCATCATCATCATATTTCTTGTATTCTTTGTCATATCCATCATATTCTTGTACATAGGTGGGTTCATTATATCTCATATCTGGTTTGTATTCGTATTGTTCCTGCCAATTGTATTCATATCCGTATCCGTCATAATCTTGTGCAAATACAGTAAATGGAGAAGATATTCCAATAACTCCTGTTACCAGTACTGTTGCCAAAAATATTGCAGTATATTTTTGTAGATTGTTATTATTCATTGTTATATAAGAATCATTTAGAATATATATGAAATATGATTAATTATTAAATAGTTTTGAAACTACTTTTGTGATTAATGATTTTTCGTAACTAAATTTAGAGTATAATCTCAAAGATTTATTTTCTAATATTTCTACAATTTAGTTTTATAATTCAAATACCTTTTCTATTATCATGTAAAAAAATAATATAATATTTCTATTGTTTTTTCTATTTGAACACATATTTACCGAGTATGACAACTATTATGACGATAATTATAGTTCCTATCCAACCCACGACAAAAAATATGAATGCCAAACTGGTCCATTTGAAGGCTTTTTTGTATCTTCAGTAGAATTCTGTAAGCATATAAAATTTGATGATAGAAAAGATAACAGAGACAATAGAACTGGAACTCAAGGACCATCTGGTCCACAAGGTCCAGCAGGTCCACAAGGAATACAAGGCATATAAGGTCCAATAGGAATTCAAGGACCACCAGGTATTAGTCAACTTAATAATACAAATACATATAGAGTAGACAATTCTACCACTTCCGACCCATTAGATGAGACAGATACTACTGCTTTTGGATTTGCTTTATGTGATTCTGATGACTTTGTAATAAATGGAGGATATAATATTTTAGGGTCCGATATTGTAAGCAATGACACAGCATCAACCGTCCTTGATGAATCTATACCATCTCCAATATTCCCATCACCTAGAGCGGGATGGTTTGTAATCGTAGCAGCTAATGAAGTAGCTTCAGAAATAACACTGAATACAAATGCATTATGTTTTGACAATCCACCAGCTCACATACCTTAACTTTATTTTTATTCTTCTTTAAGCCATTTGTTCGTCTTGATTATTTGTCAGTTGAAAATAAAAGATTTTTGCAATAAAATTCTGATTCCTTGTAAATTTATTATTTGTCCATCCTATAAAATATAATATAAAACTTTCAAAAATTATGCTGAACCCATGCATTAGCAAAGTTCAAATCCCTCTGAGCCCGAGACATATCTGTCTCTTTATATTGGCCCAAACCAATAGAATATTGTGCAAATTACAACCGAAGTTGAAGAAATCAATGTTAACCCTGTTTTGAACTTTTTCTTTGCCTTAAAAGCACCTGAATCAAAACTGCAATATCCTAAAAGATTTGAAAAGTTTTTAGATTATCTTAATTTAGAGGGAACATTTGAAGATAAAGCATTAACATTCTATAAAAAAGCGATAGAAAATTCTCAATGGTTGACCAATAAACTTGTTGAATTTGCACAATACCAAAAACAAAGAGCCCAAAAAGGAGAGATTTCTGAATCAACTATTCCAAATTATTTTAAAGCAATTAAACTCTTTTGCGTGATGAATGACATTATTGTAAATTGGCAGAAACTAAACAAAGGAATACCAAGAGGAAAAAGTGCTGCAGAAGACAGAGCACCAACAGTCGAAGAAATTCAAAAATTATTCGAATATCCAGACCGAAGAATAAAGTCTATTATTTTGATTATGGTTTCTTCTGGAATTAGAGTAGGTGCATTTGAAACTTTAAGATATAAGCATATAACCGCAATAACTGATGAAAAAGGAAATATTGTTGCTGCGAAAATGACTATATATCCAGGAG